>BDTY01000123.1 GCA_002897955.1 archaeon BMS3Bbin15 | reverse complement strand
TTACTCAATGCAACCAGAGGATTTATACCCACATCAATACCCACTGCTGATTTTATTACTGTTTTTTCTGGTAAGGAATCATTTATTTCAACAGAGAAGCTTGCATACCATATATCTATGTCTCTCTTTATTGTGCAGGTTTTAATTTTTCCTTTCAGGCTTCTATGAATTTTTATATTTATATTACCAATATGTGATAATTTTAATTTCTTACCCACAATTTTAAAGCCTGTTTGTGGGTAGGTAAAACTGTTATATCGTGTATAGCTTTTGAAGCGTGGATATCCAGGCTTTTCATGATTTTTCAGATGTCTGAAGAAGTTCTTAAAACTCTTATTAACTCTTCTCAAGACATCCTGCAACACCTGACTGTAAACCAGAGGTAAATACTCATTCGTTTCTTTCTGTAATGGTAATGTTTTAATCTGTTCCTCTACTGTAATCCATTGTTTTGTCATAGGCAGTCTATACAGCTCTGCCTGTAGTTTTCTGCTTGCAAGAGCGTTATTATACAAATGTCTGCATGTATCCAGAGTTGCTTTTAATGTAACTCGCTGCTCTTTGTTTGGCTCCAGCCTGAACTTATAACTTTTCATCATTTATATCCACTCTTCAGTATATAATCATTGTTTTTATAAGTATATAAACTTTATGCTTATTTTCATCACTATATCAAAATTTACGATTCATTATACCCTTAGCTAGAGGTATTTCAATATTTTTGAAATAGTAACGCATTCATCCAACGACTAAAGTCGTTGGTCTTCTGCGATGTTTTTCATAAACAAATTCCGTAAATTTGATTGTACCGATTATATTTAAATATTCAGGGATTCAAGTATGAGGTATGGTAATATACCTTGATAACTCATCCACAACACATTTAAGCGGTGAGGTTCTTGAGGATATGCTTCCCTACCTGAAAGAAAAGTTTGGCAATCCTTCGAATATGCACCCGCTTGGCCTTGAAGCCAGGAAAGCTCTGGATAATGCCAGACAGAGAGTTTCTCGACTTATTAACTCAAGCCCGTCAGAACTTATCTTCACATCAGGAGGCGTTGAGGCGAACAATCTTGCTGTCAAAGGTTCGGCTTATGCAAACATGCACAGGGGCAGGCATATAATAATCTCAGCGGTTGAGCACCTATCCATTCAGCACCCTGTTATGAGTCTTCAGAGAGACGGTTTTCAGGTCACAAGGGTTAAAGTCGATAGTTATGGTAGAGTTGACCCCGAGGCTATTGAGAATGCCATAAGAGATGACACCGTATTAATATCTGTACAGCATGCCAACCATGAGGTGGGTACTATCCAGCCAATAGCCGGGATTGCTGAAATAGCCGAAGATAGAGATATTGTATTTCATGTTGATGCCCTTGCCAGTGCTGGAAATTACCCTATAGACGTTGAAGAACTTGGCATAAGTTTGCTCTCTCTCACTGCTCATCACTTTTACGGGCCAAAAGGTGCAGGAGCACTCTTTATGGCAAGTGGTACAAGGTTAATTTCACTCATTGAAGGCGGAATCCAGGAGTCAGGAATGCGTGCAGGTACAGAAAATGTTCCTGCCATAGCAGGCCTTGGAAAAGCAGCAGAGATATCAGCTTCAGATATGAATAAAAATCTTGAAAAATATACAAAGCTTAGAAAGAATTTCATCTTAATGCTTGAAAAGGCTTTACCCGAGATTAAAATAAACGGGCATCCCGAGGAGGTTCTTCCTAGCTATGTGCACGTATGCATTCCGGGCGTTGAGGGCGAGGTGGTTGCTTCAAAGTTGAGTGAGAAGGGAATAATTGTAAGCTCTGGTTCGCCATGTATATCAAGAGCTTCAAAGGCAAGTCATGTGCTTGAAGCCATGAGAGTGCCTGCTTCTCTGTCAAAAGGTGCCCTTCTTTTTGCCTTCGGAAGGGATACATCCGAAGAAGATATAAGAGTTGTAGCTGAAGCTTTAGAAGAGATTGTAGCGAAGAGCAAATAACGTTATAAATTTTAATGCAGGAGGATAAAGTTTAAACTTGATAAGACATATTAAAAAGAAGAGAGGAGAATAGCATGAAAAGAGTTTATCTTGATTATGCTTCCACAACACCCGTTGACGAGAGAGTTGTTGAAGCCATGAAACCCTACTTTTCAGAGAAATTTGGCAATCCAACCAGTTTCTACTCCTTTGCACAGGAGGCAAAAGAGGCTGTGGATAAAGCAAGGACTGAGGTGGCAGGACTTATAAATGCAAAACCAGATGAAATTATATTCACATCGTCAGGCACCGAAGCCTGTAATCTTGCTGTCAAAGGTACTGCATTCAGAAATAAGAATAAGGGAAGGCATATAATAGCATCCAGTGTTGAACATTTTGCAGTTCTTGAATCCCTTAAGTGGCTTGAAAAACATGGATTTGAAGTTACCTATCTTCCCTGTGATAAGTATGGAATAGTAAAACCGGAAGCTATTGAGGAAAGCATCAGGAATGACACAATTTTAATCTCGGTTATGCATGCAAACAATGAAATAGGTACTCTCGAGCCTGTTAAGGAGCTGGCTGAGATTGCTGAAGAAAAAGATATAACCTTTTTCAGCGATGCGTGTATAAGTAATGGTCTGGTGAACATAGATGTCGAAGAGCTTGGAGTTGATTTACTTGCATTGAGTGCACACAAGATGTATGGTCCCAAGGGAATAGGTGCTCTCTTTATTGCCAAAGGCACTGGAATAGAACCTTTAATCCATGGAGGAGGGCAGGAGAGGAGACTGCGTTCTGGAACTGAGAATGTTCCCGGTATTGTAGGCTTTGGAAAAGCTGTAGATATAGCCAGAAAAGAGATGAAGAGCTATGTGCCCGGTATGGAAAAGCTTAGAAATTATCTTATCGAGAAGGTTCTCAGGATTGAAAGTACAAGACTCAATGGACATCCTGAGAAGCGTCTGCCAAATAATGCTAATTTTAACTTTGCCTTCATAGAGGGCGAGGGGCTGATTCTTGAGCTGGATTTCAGCGGCATAAGCGCCTCAACAGGAAGTGCATGTTCATCTCCAACTCTTGAACCCAGTCATGTTTTAACTTCAATAGGTTTGCACCATGAAGAAGTTCATGGGAGTCTCAGGATAACCCTCGGAAGAGAAACAAAAAAGGAAGAAATTGATTATCTTCTTGAGAATCTTCCTGGAACTGTTGATAGGCTGAGAAAAATCTCACCTTTCAAAGGCGGTTTCGATGATTATGTAAAGGGAACTGAATGGAAAGGAGGACATAAGCATGTATAGCGAGACTTTAATAGAACACTTCAGAAACCCCAGAAATATGGGGAGAATGGAAGATGCTGACGGTGTTGGAAAAGTTGGAAATCCTGCCTGTGGCGATGTCATGTACGTCTATATAAAGGTTGGTAAAGATGAAAAAGGCAAGGAATATATAAAGGATATAAGCTTTGAAACCTTCGGATGTGCGGCAGCCATAGGTACAAGCAGTATGGTGACAGAGCTTGCCAAGGGAAAGACTTTTGAGGAGGCTGAAAATATCTCAAAAAGTGAGGTTGCTGAGGCGGTGGGAGGTTTGCCAAAGAGGAAAATGCATTGTTCTCTTTTAGCGAGCGATGGATTGAAGGCAGCAATAGAAGACTACAGAAAAATAAAGGCAGAAAAGGGGGAATAGACTATGAGAGGAGAGGAAGTTGCAAAACTTCTCAAAGAAAGGAAATATGAGGGAGCCATAGAAGAGCCAAGTGCTATGGGAACAGAAGTACATCCTCTGTGCAACGACAGGGTGAGTTTTTATATTACAGTGGAGGAAGGGCACATCAAAGAAGTAAAATATGAAGCTTATCAGTGTGCATCCACTATAGCAGGAAGTGAGCTCACAGCTTCTATGGCCGAAGGAAAAACTCTCGAGGATGCCGAAACTATCAGTCTAAAAGACCTTGAAGGCAAAGCTGGAAAGATTGGAAACACAAACAGATGCTGCAAGGAAGTGGCAATCTGGGCACTGAAGAAGGCAATATCCAGCTATAAGAGCAAGGCTGAGATATAGATGAGCAGAATTCTGAGGAAAATCTCAGAGCTGAAGAAGAAGAGAAAAGCCATAGTAATAGCTCATTATTTTCAGAGTGATGAAGTTCAGGATTACAGTGATTTTGTGGGAGGTAAGCTGGAATGTGCCCTGTTTGCAGGGGAAAGCAAAGCCGAGGTTATTGTTGTAGCTGGCGTTGGCTTTATGGCAGAGCTTGTTAAACTTCTTGCTCCCGATAAAGTTGTTCTCCATCCCAGAGAAGATGCTCTCTGCCCCATGGTAGCAATGGTTGAAGCCGAACAGATAAGAGATAACAATCTTGTCATTGGATATATAAAATCGAAGCCAGAACAGATGGCCCTCTGCCGTGCTGTGGCAGATTTGGACGGGCTTGAAAAGCTGCTTGAAGATAAATGTGTTTTTCTTCCTGACAGGTATGTCGGAGACTATTTCTCGAAGAAACTCGGAAAGAGTTTTATGCTTGGAGAAGGCTACTGCCCGCCACACACCAGAATTCTTGCAGGTGAAGTTAAGAA
>BDTY01000122.1 GCA_002897955.1 archaeon BMS3Bbin15 | reverse complement strand
TTTAATTGCATTGGATGCCCCACTCACAGGAACCCTGTGTGCTTTAAAGCCGAGATTGATAAAAAAATCTCTGATACGGTACTCAAACTTCTTCCAGCTTTGCATGTTTTTAACTTTAATCACTATAAGATAAAGTTTGTTCCTGTTAACCACCAATATTACTGAAGTGTTACTATGCTGCTGGATATAATAATAATAGGTTCAGGTCCTGCTGGTCTTGCGGCAGGTATGTATTCAGGCAGGTTGAAAATGAAAACTATGGTAATAGGGGATAGCGTGGGAGGAACAATTGCCACAACCACGAATATTGAGAACTATCCTGGTTTCAAAAAAATCTCTGGAGAGGCACTTTCAATGCTTCTGAATGAGCATGCTCTGGAGTATGGTGCTGAAATTCTTGAAGATATAGTTGAAAATGTTGAGAGGAAGAATAAACACTTTTATATAGAGACCGAAGAAGGCGAAAGTTTTACATCAAGGGTTATAATTTTTGCCACAGGCACAAGGCGAAGAAAGCTTCCTGCAGAGGGGGCAGACAAATTTGAAAACCGTGGTGTTTATTACTGTGCTCTCTGTGATGGTCCTATTTTCAGGGATAAAGTAGTGGCTGTTGTTGGCGGAAGCGACGGCGCTGCAAAAGAGGCTCTCCTTCTTCAGGAGTATGCTTCAAAAGTTTATATTATATATAGAGGAGAGAAGATTCATCCTGAGCCACCGAACCTGAGAAGAATTGAAGAGAGTGATAAAATCGAGGTAATAAACAGGACAAATATTCTTGAAGCTAAAGGAGATAGGAAGTTAAGGAGTGTTGTTCTGGACAGGGAATATAAGGATTCAAGGGAGTTAATAATAAATGCTGTGTTTGTTGCCATAGGTGGGGAACCGCAGAGTGAGCTGGCAAGAAACCTTGGAGTTAAAACAAACAGTAAGGGTGAGATTATTATTGACAGAGAGGCGAAAACAAATATAGATGGTGTTTTTGCTGCTGGTGATGTCTGCGATACGAAATTTAAGCAGGTCATTGTTGGCGTAGCGGAGGGAGTGATAGCAGCCTACTCTGCCTATGGATATAATCTGCATATTAGTTGAGAGTCAAACTCTTTTTCGGAATTTATGAAAACGTTACAGTGAAATTAGAAATAAGATGAGAATAAGATATATGGAGACTTTCAAGGAGGCAGTCGAAGAGGGAAGTCTGCTAGCTGCATCTAAGAATGTGGGTATGTCAGTGAGCACAGTAAGTCTTCATATAAACAGTGTTGAAAAATTCTTCAATGCCAAGCTTCTTGACAGAACTGTGAATGGAGTCAAACTCACCAGAGAAGGCGAAGTTGCTTACAATAGCATTGTGGCAATATTTGATCATCTTCAGAGAACAAAAAGGGCAATAAGTAACCTCAGCACACGTACGGTGAAGGTGTGCATTGGGTGTGTTGGTGTTCCAATAATAGCCAATATTCAGATGGGATACAGAAATATAATGCCGGATATTGATATAAAGGTGAAGCTTTCAGGCGAATATACCTGTCTGGACCTTCTCAATCAGGGAGAAGCAAATATTGTCCTTGCAACCTTTCCGACACCTTTAAAGCTCGATGACAGTTTTACAATAGAAGAGATTGGACATGATGAGTTTGTACTTATTGTGCCTCCTTCTCATGAAATCTCAAAGAGAAAGGTTGTAACTATTGAGGATGTGCTTTCATATCCCATGGTAACAATAAATAAAGGTTATGGAAGCTCTTATTCTCTGGATGAAATTGTAAATTCACCAAGGGATAATCACAGTATTGAATGCTCTGCCAATGACATATTCTCACAGATATATGGCGTTTCTTCTGGGTTGGGAACTGCAATAACTTCATATGTACTGTCTAAAAAATATGAAGAGGGTAATTTAGTTAAAATTGTTAAAATTATTGACTTTCAGGATAAGCGTCCAATCTATGCCATAACCAAGAAAAAGGACCTTGAAAATAAAGTGATAAAGGATTTTTATGAATATCTTACTCGGAGGGGTAGAGAGCTTTTAGAAAGATACAGGAGGACAAATTGATATGTATAAAAAACCTATACCCTATCTATACCTTGATGATGAAACAGGGCAGCCCATGCTGATGAATGAAAAGTGCACGATATTTTTCAGTGAAACAATAAGTATCTTAAGGGAATCACTATACAGGGTGATAGGCGAAGGCTCCGAGCTTGTTTTGAGAGTTATAGGAAGGGATATGGGTAAAAAATATGCCCAGCTCGTTATGAAGCAGTTTCCCGAACTTGAAGATGTCAGTAAAACCACACAGATTCATGAACTGTGTTCGATAATTTTAAGGAATACCGGTTTTGGCAAAATAAAAATTCTTGAATTAGATTTAAAAAAACCTCTTTTTAAGGCTGTAATAAAAGATGCTCCTTCATGCCTGACTTTTTCTTCTCGACCAACCACATATAATCTTGAAGCTGGAATGCTATCTGGAATACTGGGTAGAATTCTTGATGTTGAGATGGCAGTTGCCGAATGTGAATATAATAAAGAGGAGGATAACTATGAGGTTACGCTGAGGAGAGTAGCGGAATGAACATAATTGATGTTAGAGGGGATATATGCCCTGTACCTCTTTTGAAATGCGTAAAAGAGATTAAAAAAATGAAAAAGGGTGAAATCCTGGTGGTGATATCTGATCATCCACCTGCAAAGAGGTCTATTCCTATTGAAATGACAGAACAGGGCCATAAATTTAAAATATATGAGAAGGGTCCTGAATTTAAAATCGAGATTGTGGTGAGCTGATGCGCAATATATCCCATCTGAAGGGTGGGGTTATTATAGCACTTCTGAATATACTTATTTTTATCACTCTTGGTAAACCCTGGAGTATAACCTCTGGAGAAAGCCATTTTGTTGCTAATATTGAAAATTTTGTATCAAATACTCATGTTTCTTCAAATCTCTACTTTCAAAAGTATATTCCCGAGACCAACTGGAGGGTGATTCTCGATTTTGGTATAATTGCAGGTGCTTTTCTTGGTGCCATTGCCGGAAGAGATTTTAAGATAAGAATCCCACAGAACAGGTGGAGGTTCCTTCAGGTTTTCATCGGAGGTCTTCTCATGGGCTTCGGTGCCCGTCTGGCTTATGGATGTAATATTGGTCATATTATGTCTGGGGTACCTCAACTTGCAATATCCAGTTTTATTGCTTTAATATCAATAGCCGGGGGAGCATACATAGGAGCAAAAATAATTGTGAGGTTGATATGATAGAAAAGGTTCTGGCACTCATATTTGGAGTGCTTCTGGGAGTTGTGATTGAAAGAAGCCAGTTCTGTATGGCTTCTGCCTTCAGAGACTTTTTTCTCTTCAGGCACACATCTATGCTTAAAGCAATAATTGTAGCTCTGGCTGTTACTTCAACTGGCTTTCTGATTTTCTCGAATGCAGGTTTCATTGTAGACTATCCTTATATAGTAAACGCTGGACTTAATACTGCTATTGGCGGAATATTTTTTGGTATTGGTATGGTTCTTGCAGGCGGGTGCGCCTCTGGAACACTATATAGAGTAGGTGAAGGTTATACAACATCCATGGTTGCTCTTGCAGGAATGCTGGTTGGAATAGCTGGCTTTGCTGAAGTTTATTCTCTATTGAAATCCATTTTTATAGACCCAACAAGCATAGGTAAGCTAACGCTACAGGGGGTTATTGGTACATCTGAAATCACAGCTTATTTCCTTTTTGTAAGTGTTCTGACAATTTCTTACTTTCTTATTGCCAGAAGATATTCAAAGTAATTTATTCAAAGTAATTCAGTTTTATTTTTATTTATCAGAAATGTATTTAACTACACTTTCTAAAAAACGAAAAATACTTTCGAAAAATATAAGTAGTCGTTCTATTATTGAGTATTTGACTGATATACCGACATAAAAATCCAAATATAGGAGGCGAAAAATTTGGCAAGAATCACTTTGAAAGTTTCTCTGATTGCCGCGCTACTTATCTTTTCTGTATTGAGTTTTTCTCAGGTAGCTGCAGCAACGGGGTCTCCTGGGCCGCTGGTTACTACCAGCTGGGTAGCTCAGAATTTGCAGACAATCGAAAACGCTAGCCAGACACAGATTCGTCTGGTTGAAGTAAGCCCCGGGAATATCTATGCCAGCGGACATATTCCAGGTGCTGTACATGTGACCATGGGTGAACTGTTTGCTCCAGGAACTGACCATATGGTTCTGGACTATTCACAGATGGAGCAGGTTTTGAAGACGCTCGGAGTTACACCTAATACCAGAATTGTACTATACGATGAGGCTCCACTTTACTTTGCAGCACGTTTTTACTGGACACTCAGTTACTGGAATATTGCAAATGTAAGTATAATGAACGGTGGAACAGCTGCATGGAAGGCAGAGGGCAAACCACTAACAAAAGTTGTGCCAGCAGTAAAACAGCTATCATATCCTCTCAAGTATCCACCAAACACAAAGATTGACGCACTCCTTCATCCCGATGTAATGTATGGTCTTGCAACAGGAAAAACTCTCTTTTTGGATAGCAGACCAGAAGCTTACTATAATGGTAGTAAGTTCCTTACAAACATGTGGGTAAGGGCAGGACATATACCGGGTGCAGTTTATGTAGCTGCTCCAGAAAGCATAACAAAAGATGGCCTGTTACTTTCCAATGCCGATCTAAAGAAAATTTACGAGAGCAAAGGAGTAACTTCTGACAAAAGTATAATAACATACTGCAACACTGGAGTAAGAGCTGCTCTTAACTGGTTTGTACTCAGTCAGG
This sequence comes from archaeon BMS3Bbin15, assembly GCA_002897955.1. Taxonomy (NCBI): domain Archaea; species archaeon BMS3Bbin15. Next base: position 34,951 of record BDTY01000122.1, on the reverse strand, counting down.
TTCTTGGATATTCCAATGTCAAGAACTTTGATGGTTCTATGAGACAATATTCCAACGACTTGTACCTGCCGATGCAGCCAAGCAGCTTTGATGTATACAAGAATTTCCCACAGACTCCTCTCGGTGCACTGAAAGCTGGCCAGGATAAAATGGGTGCCAAGATATCAGCAGTCACCAAAACCAGCAATGATGTAGCGTTAGAGGTAAGAGGTTTTGCTTCGAAGCAGTTTGTACTGGGCGCATATATAATTGCAATTATTGCAATAATTATATCTGTTGCAGGTATAACTAAAAAGAAGTAGATTCTCTACATCTCTCTTTTTTTATTTTTTATTTTAATGAGTACTGGTAGATATGGACTCAGGTTTATTTCCCTTTTACAGGTATTCTAACAATTTCTTACTTTCTTATTGTAATAAAATATCTAAAATAATTCATTTCTGTTTTTATTTATCAGAAACGCCATAATGGTCACTTTCTAAAAAACGAAAAATGCTTTCGAAAAATATAAATACTCGTTTCAGTATTGAGTAGTTTACAGGCATACCGATAGAAAAATCTAAAAAATAGGAGGTGAAAAATTTGGCAAGAATTACAATGAAAATTTCTCTGGTTGTCGCGCTACTTCTTTTTTCTGTATTGAGTTTTTCTCAGGTAGCTGCAGCAACTGGGTCTCCTGGGCCGCTGGTTAGTACCAGCTGGGTAGCTCAGAATTTGCAGACAATCGAAAACCCTAACCAGACACAGATTCGTCTGGTTGAAGTAAGCAAAAGTAGTTATGCCAGCTGGCATATTCCGGGTGCAGTGCATGTTAAATGGGGTAGTGAAGTGTTTGGTGCAGGAACGGACCACATGGTTCTTGACTATTCACAGATGGAGCAGGTTCTGAAGAAGCTCGGAGTTACACCTGATACGAGGATAGTTATATACGCTGACGGTCTTGATCAGGCAACACGCTTTTACTGGACACTCAAGTACTGGAATATCGCAGATGTAAGTATAATGAATGGTGAAAAGAGTGTCTGGAAGACAGAGGGCAGGCCAACAAGCACAGTTGTGCCAGCAGTAAAACAGCTGGATTATCCTCTCAAGTATCCACCAAACACAAAGATTGATGCACTCCTTCATCCCGATGTGATGTATGGTCTTGCAACAGGAAAAGTTCTTTTTGTGGATACCAGACCTGCTTCATACTTTAATGGCCAGAAAATCGCAGTGAACAAATGGGAAAGAGCAGGGCATATACCCGGTGCAGTTGATATAACTGCTCCAGAAGGCGTAACAAAAGATGGCAAGTTACTCTCTGATGCAGAGCTAAAGACAATTTTCGAGAGTAAAGGAGTTACTCCTGACAAAGATATAATAACATACTGCAACACAGGAGTAAGAGCATCTCTTGGATGGTTTATACTTCAGGAACTTCTTGGATATCCCAATGTCAAAAACTATGATGGCTCTATGAGAGAATATGCAAACGCTTTTTATCTGCCGATGGAACCAAGCAGCTTTGATGTATACAAAAACTTCCCGCAGAGTCCCATCAATGAACTGAAAGCTAGTCAGGATAGTATGAATGCCAAGATATCAGCAGCCGCCAAAACCAGCAATGATGTAGCGTTAGAGGTAAAAGGTTTTGCTTCAAAGCAGTTTGTACTGGGCTCCTACATAATTGCAATTATTGCAATAATTGTAGCTGTTGCAGGTATAACTAAAAAGAAGTAGATTCTCTACATCTCTCTTTTTTTCTTTTTTATTTTATGTGAGGACTGCTATTTTTCTTATGATATTATTACTTCCTGCATGTTTAAATTCTCCTCAGGAGCAGCTCAACTTCAATTACAATAAAAAGAATACTCTTGAAAACTTAATTTTGAAAATATTTTATAGAAACTATTCAAATAATGGTTCTTACTCTACCTTTTCAGATATACATAAACCTGAAGTTAAACTGGAGAAAAATAGAGTTATAATAAAAGCTTATGTCCTTGAGAATTTTACAGTATGGGGTAAGGTTATTGAAGTAACAGTCAATAATATCAGCCTTGAAATTATCAATGTAACCCTTGGAAAATATAAAATTGAAGATTTCGAAACTATGAATGTCTCTAAAGGGGAACTTATAATGGCAGAAGCAAAAATGTCTAAAAGCTATACAGAGTATGAAAATTTAAATATTGAACTTAAAGTTGCGGTCTGGTACGAAAGCTGCTGCGGTAATTATAGGGAATATATATTAGGGTCAGATTTTAAGCGGGAGGATTTAAAATGAGCAGAGCTTACGATGTACTTATTCTCGGCGGCGGTCTTGCAGGACTGAGCTGTGGTTTGAAACTCAGCGAGTCTGGAAAAAATATTGCTGTTATTGAGAAGGAAAAGAGTGTTGGTGGTCTGGCAAGAACAATTGAGGAAGGAGAGTTCAGATTTGACCTGGGTGGCCACAGACTTTTCACAAAAAATATAGAAACACAGAATTTTTTAGAGGAAATACTGGGAGACCAGTTGATAGAAGTGGGAAGAAGCAGCAAAATATTTATGATGGGTAAATACTTTGATTATCCTCTCAGAGCAACGAATGCCTTTTTAGGAATGGGGCCTGAAAAAAGTTTTGAGATTGTTCTCGACTATGCCGTGGAAAATATAAGGAGGAGGCTATCAAAGAAAGATATAGTTTCTCTTGAGGACTGGGTGGTCCAGGATTTTGGTAGGTCCCTTTTTGAGCTCTACTTTAAAGATTATTCTGAAAAGGTGTGGGGAATAGACTGCAGTGATATCAGTAAAGACTGGGTGTCTCAGAGAATCAAGGGTCTTTCTCTGGGAAAAGCTATGAAAAAAGCTTTTTTCGGTAATAACAAAAATGACTGTGCCACACTGATTAAAAAATTTAGATATCCCAGAGAAGGGATAGGCGTTTTAAGTATAGAAATGAAGAGGAAGATTGAGGAAAAAGGTCATGTTTTTACAGAGTTAAAAGCTGAGAGAATACATATCAGGAATAATAGAGTTGTGGAGGTAAAGGCCAGAAACTGCAACTCTGACATGTACTTTGAGGCAGAAAATTTCATATCGAGTCTTCCTGTCAATCTTCTTGTTAATATTATAAAGCCCAGAGCACCTTCAGAAGTTCTAAGAGCTGCAGATAAATTGAAATTCAGAGATACTGTTATAGTCACCATCTTTATCAACAGACATAAGGCAACAGAGGAAAGCTGGATATATTTTCCTGAAAAAGATATCCCCTTTGGAAGGCTTCATGAGCCCAAAAACTGGAGCAGTGTTATGGCACCTGAGGGAAAGACATCTCTTGTTGTTGAATACTTCTCCGGCAGAGATGAAAAGCTCTGGCAGGATGATGATGAAAAACTGATAAAAATGACTGCTGAGAAACTTGTTGAGCTGGGATATTTTGAAGAGCACGAACTTCTTGGAGGAAAGGTTATTAGAGTCAGTGATGCTTATCCTCTCTTTAAGGTTGGCTATAAGGAAGAACTGGATATTATCCGGAACTATCTTGAGAGCATAGATAATTTAATAACCATAGGCAGGAGCGGAAGATTCGAGTACTACAATATGGACCATGCTCTCGAAAGTGGTATTAAAGCTGCGGAAATAGTTCTTGGAAAAAACTGCAATCTGAAGAAAGTACTTGATAACAGTTATCTGGAGGAGATGACGTGAAAGTAGCTCTGATAATGCCGCCATGGCTGCCTGAAGATATATTCCCGGATAAAACCTCCAAGTCGCAGGTGAACTACTGGCAACCTCTCGGTCTGCTCTATCTGGGTGCCTATCTTAAAAAGGAAGGTCACAGTGTTAAATTTTTTGACGGTTCCTTTCATAGTCTTAAGGAAATTTCTGGTGAGATGAAAGAATACCAGCCAGACCTTGCCGGAATTTATGCAAACACTCCTTTATGGAAGAAGGCAGTTGCGACTGCAGAGGAAGTAAAGAAAACCACGCAGGCTTTCGTTGCTGTCGGTGGCCCCTATCCCACTGCTGTGGGGGAAAAGATTATTATGGACTCGGAGGCGGTTGATGCCTCTGTAATCGGCGAGGGAGAAATTACTTTCACAGAACTTGCTGACATGCTCGAAGCGGGAAAGAGTCTCCATGGAGTTAAAGGTCTTATTTTTAAAGATAAAGGAAAAGTGTTTAAAAATCCCGACAGAAAACCACTGGAGAATCTTGATCAGCTACCATTTCCTGCAAGAGAACTTCTTGAAGACAAAAACATGTATATACCACCCGAAGGTACATACAGGAAAAAGCCGGTTGCAATTGTTATAACCTCAAGGGGATGTGACAGAAAATGTATATTCTGCTCACAGCTTGATAGAGAGAGGAAGATAAGGTATAGAAGTGTTGAAAATGTTCTTGAGGAGATTGAACTTCTTCTTGAGCAGGGATACAGGGAAATACGTTTTCTTGATGATAACTTTGCTGCGGATTACAACAGAGCACTGAAGATAGCAGGAGAAATAAGAAAACGCAGGCTTGAATTCCCATGGTTCTTCTCTTCGAGAGTTGATACTATTGATGAAAGACTTCTGCAGGAGTGTCGGCGTTCCGGTGCCTGGTCAGTTTTCTTCGGAGCCGAGAGCGGAGTACAGAGAAATCTCAATACTCTGAGGAAGGGAATATCACTGCAACAGATTGAGGTGGCGGTAAAGGCTGCAAAAAAGGCAGGACTCAAGGTTACTCTACCCTTTATTTTCGGAATACCTGACGAGGAATATGAGGATGCTCTGGAAACAATAAATTTCGCAATAAAACTTGAACCCGATATTGTGAATTTCCATACCATGACACCCTTCCCTGGAACTGAACTCTATGAAAGAGCAGAAGAGTTTGGTAAAATTGAAGGAGAGCTTGAAAATTTTACATTTGAAGGAGCCTCCTTTATACCAAAAACTCTGAAGAAAAGTGAGATAGAGGAGTTGAGAAGAATAGCCTTCAGGAAATTCTATGCAAGGCCAGAATTTATTCTGAGGAAGCTCCTTGAGGTGAGGACAGCCAGTGAATTCAGAGCTCTGGTGAGAGGAGTGAAGAGTTTGTTCTGGATTGCCTTCAAAGAGGATGCTCTGAAAATTAAGAGGAAGTTTATCAAAAAGTCAAGCTCAGAAACCTGTGATGCCTGAAAGCCTGAGATATTCCTTTGCCAGTGAAGGATAGAGCTTGGGATTAAAGAGTATATTTGTTATGAAATAACATTCATGGGTGCAGTAACATTCGCCTTTCAGAATATATTTCAGTGTTTTCTCTGCCTGCCCGGTGGAGAGCACCTTCTGAATACTGTAATCACTCTCCCTTAAATTTCCCATCTTTCTATTGAGGATTTCACAGGGATATACATCAAGATTCTCTGTAATAACAAGATTCAGCCTGCCGGCATAGCAGGGAATAACCCTTCTTTCTTCCTGTGCGGTTTTGTAAATAAGCCTTTTCTGAAGTACATCCTGAGCTGTCTTTAACTTTGCTCCCCTGAAACTGTATACATTTTTCCTCTCCCTCTCAAGCTTCTCGGAGAGCATCTTAAATCTATTATAATCAACCTGCTTGAGGTCCTCTCTGACAAGTTCCCCTCTTATTAACGAAAGTGTGTGTGTGCTCACCTTATCCAGTTTTTTAACGAACTCGATAACTTCCTCAACATAATCCTCATTCAGTCCTGAGTAGAGAGTATTAATGCCAATATCAAGATTTGAGTGGGTTTCTTTTAGCTCTGCAAGCCTCCTGTAGCTATCCATCAGGCGAGAAAAGTTGCCTTTAACCCCTCTTATTTCATCATGCTTATCCCCAACAGCATCCAGGGAAAGTTTTACAACAACAGAACTTTCAGTGCAGTAATCAAGGATTTCCCTTACCCTGCTTTCGATAACCTCTGGCATCAACCCGTTGGTGGGAAGGAGTATTACGGCTGGCTTTGAACTGTCATAGAAAGCTTTTGTTATCTCTGCAATATCCTCCCTGAGGAAAATCTCACCTCCGGAGAAAGCCAGCCATACAAGATTTTTAAACTCTTCTGCTATCTTTTTAATCTCCCGGAGTTCAGCCTCTCCGCCTTTTCCAGAATCCTTTGTTGACCTGAGATAGAAGCAGTAGGGGCATGCAGAATTGCAGCGTCTGGTAATAAAAAAGGTGAGCTGTACAGGTTTCTTCATAATAATCTGGGGGAGGTATTTCAGGTAATTCACTATGTCTCACCTCTCAGCTTTAACATGGAATATTTGAGCAGGGCTCCCAAACCGCCTGAAATAACAGGAATCGGATAAAGGAAATAGAAATAAAGCATGGCTTTTAATGTAAATATTCCACCCATATATCTGTTAAATTGTGAGATAAGCCCTCTTGATATGAATATATTAAAAATATATAGGGGTAGGGAAAGAGCTCCGTATCCGGAAGCAACAAGAGCTGCTGAAAGCACAAGAACACTAGAGCTAATTTTAAGCTCATGGGATGAGGCGCCAGAGTCCTTGAAAAGGTCTCCCTTATTCAGCGAATAGAGTGTCCAGTAGTAGCTTTTCTTTGTGGCATTTCTGAGGGATTTAATAAGATTAAAATTGAATATATGTTTTACCTGAAGTTCCGGGTCAAATACGAGTTCGATTCCATATTTTCCCAGTCTGTGGGAGAATTCAACATCTTCAACGCTTGTGGTATGGCCCATTGTGATATTCTTTACAAAACCACCGGTAGAGATAAAGTCTTTTTTTCTGATTGCGAGACAGTGGGTTGCAAGATAATCCGGCTTCTTTTCTGATTCACAGTAATTGACATACAGGCTCTGAAAAATGCTGAAAAAGGTTCTGTCAAAAGGTACTGGCGTATAGGTACCACCCAGTGCTTTTCTTTTGTTGTCTCTGAAGAAATCATCTATTTTTCCGAGGCATTTTTTATCCAGGAGGCAATCGCTATCTATGAACAGTATAACCTCGCCTTCAGCTGCATCTACGCCGGCATTTCTTGTTTCAGAAACGCCCCTGTGCTCACCCATCTCAATAAGTTTGACAGGATAAGCTCCAGCTATTTTGACTGAATCATCTTCGCTTCCGTCATCAACCACAATGACCTCAAAGTGATTATAATCTGAAGAGAAGGCTGCCTCGAGGCACTGCCTGAGTGTATCTTTGCTGTTTCTGCAGGGAATGACTATAGATATAAATATTTCTTCATTGCTCACATAGTCAAAGAGAATCTTAACTTATAGGAAGATTTTAACCTGTGCGCCTGCTGAGCCATCTCACAAAGTTGTTCATTTTCTTCTCTCTGGCAATCTCTGCAAAATAATATGCCTCATCTTTTGTGCCTTCTGCAATGAGTATTATCACTTTACCCATGGCACTCCTTCCAGTTCTTCCACGCCTCTGAATAGCTCTTATTTCACTGGGCACAGGCTCATAAAATATAACAAGGTCGACTTTTGGAATATCAAGCCCTTCCTCTGCCACGCTGCTTGCCACAAGTACATTTACTCTTCTATTTCTGAAGGTTTCAAGAGCTTCTGTCTGGTGTTTCTGGCTCATACCCTTCTCATTTTCCCTGTTTGCCTGCCCGACAAAACGGAGAGCTTTTATTTCTTCTTTTTCGAGTGTTTCAAGTACAGTATTTATTGTGTCTCTATACTGGACAAATATAATTATTAGAGAATCTTCTTTATTGGATAACTGCTCTTCAACTATCCTGAGAAGAACTTTCAATTTTGGATGGGAAGTTTCAGTGACGCTAAGAGTTTTCTGAAAAGTTGTTACTCTTTTATCCTTAAGAAATGAAATTTCACCTTTTGACTTTTTTTCCTTTCTTTTTAATCTTTCAATATAGGCAAGGGCAGGCACTGTACCCTGGGTTTCTGCAAGCTCAAGGAGATTGAAGGCATGCATTGCTGCCATCTGGATAGAACTTGCACCGAATAGATAACCTCTCTTACCCATGGTAAATCTCTTTCTTATTATGTTTCCCAGTTCAATAATATCCTTTTTGGATATATTTGACGTACTTTTATAGGTAAGAAAGCCCATCTTTTTCAATCTGTTAAGCTTCTCTCTCAGAAGTTCAGAGATTATTTCAGAAGCTTTTTTCTGATTACTGGTTAGAGCAACTCTCTTCCAGCTAACCTTTATTTCCTTGACATAAGCTTTTACATCTTCATCCCAGGGGAGTCTTGCTTTAACTATCTCAATTTTCAGATTTTTTAGTACTTCTTCTATCTTTTCTTTATCTCCTCCTGGAGATGCAGTAAGACCAAGAATTAAACCACTGTATCTTCTGGCTATTTCAACATAGGCATAGTTCCCAGCACTGCGATGAGCTTCATCGAATATTATCAGGGAGACACTATCGAGAGAGTAGGTGCAGGACTCAAGGTCTTTGAGTATAGTCTGTGGTGTTGAAAATATGGCCTCTGCACTTTTCCATAGTTCTGCTCTTTTTTCCTTTTTAACCTCGCCTGTGAAGGCTTCAAGGGCATTAATCGTTGTGAATTTTCTGAAAGTTTCAAGATGCTGGTGCACAAGAGGTTTTGTGGGAGCAAGAAATAGAATTTTGCCATTATTGACAGCTTCAATTGCGGTAAGAAGGGCTATAATTGTCTTTCCAAGTCCGGTTGGCAGGACTACAAGAGTATTACCTTTTAATGCTTCCTGAGCTATCTTAATCTGATATTCCCTTTTTATGATGCCTTCTTTGAGCAGAGGATGAGATATAAAACTTCTCTCTTTTCCTTTATTGTTATAGGGCCCATCGAGAGTTGCCTGTACCATAATATAATAAAAGTGTTGTTCTGGTTAAAGTTTTTTATTTTTGAAGGAGTCGAGCCGGAGGGCAGCTAACGCTTCTCTTGATTGAGAAGTGAGGAAACTCCGCCCATCACTGCAGGACCCGGAGGGTTAATAAACCCGTGCCGAGAGGCACAGCTCTGGAGCAGAAACGGTACCCTTGCATAGAAGTAAGCTGTGAAGTCGAAAGACAGAGTTTCTATACAGGGGGTGAAACGGCCATCTCTGGGGATGCAAGCAGAAGGGAGCGCTCGGCTGCAGGAGTCCCTTCGCTATGGCGCTAAGACGAATGCTGCATGGGAAACCGGAAGATGATATTCTTCTTCCGGCTATTCCTACAACAGAAGGTGGGTTACTCCCGGCACGGCTCCATTTGATATAATGATAGTTCACAGTCTTTCGGGATATCTATCCAGTGGTTCGCAAAAACATATAAAAAAAAAATAGAATGTTTAAGGCGGTGGAACCAGATGATTGGTACAACAGAGTTTTGGATGTTGTTTTTGGCTATATATTACATTTTGCTAATTTTTTATATTCATGATATTATTAAAAGGAAGGATTTGATAACTGTTGAAAAGACATTCTGGGTTGTTATAATTTTTATTCTGAATTTTCTGGGCATTATACTGTACATCATAGCCAAAACATGGAGATATTACAATCTTGGAAGGAAGGGACGATTAGAAGAATAAAAAACTATCTATTCCCGGAAATAATCGTTATAAAATAACTACAATGATGAGAAGCCAGACTCTGAGCAGTTGATATATTATAAAATGCCAGTTGTAGCATTTATGTCGAAATATTATGAAATAAATAAAATAGAATAAAATAATTCTTTATTTATAGGGAGCTATTCCTGAAAGAACGGAACTTCCCCTATACAAAACAGAATATTCAAATCAAATTATAATGCCATAAAAACAGTAAAATCAACTAAAACTATTAAATCAGAAGATTATCCACAGCTTTGTTAAAAGCTTTCTTCAGCTTTTCAATATCCTCAGAAGAGAGCTCATCAAAAATATTGAGAAATTCAGAGAGCATATCTTCAAGGGGTATAATCATTTCACCGGCTTCGGATTCGAGCATAACGTAATCGACATCTTCAACCTTTTTTACTCTTCTGGCTTTAAAAATAGATTTCAAAAATTCATGTTCTGAAAAATCTTCATTTTCCGGTATAAATACACCAACTCCTTTATCCATATGATAATCCTTCACTGCCGGCTATATAACCCTTCCCATTTAACAGATTATTTTTTAATAGTTTTTATGTTCACTATGAGAGCATAGAACTATTGTGAAATCTATAAAACCCTCGGCAGAGAACCCAGCAGTTTGCTGTAGGATAGTTCACACCTTTCTTCGGTAAATTTAAATTTCCATAGGTCCATTCTAAGATATGGATGTTGCTGGCATAGGTGCACTCAACATGGACAAGATTTACAGGGTGCCAAGGATTGCGAGAGAGGGTGAAGAACTTCCTGTGATTGAAGTTTATGAGGCATCTGGTGGAAGTGCTGCCAATACTATAGTTGCTCTCTCCAGGATGGGAATAAGCACAGGCTTTATAGGAGTTGTGGGTAAAGATAGCGAGGGTAGAAAGATTCTTAGAGACATGGTGAAAGAAGGTGTGAACACAGAGTGTATGGAAAAATTTGGAGGGCACACCGGAGTAATTATAGTTCTTGTGGATAATAATGGAGAACGCACCATGTATGCCTACCCCGGTGTTAATAATCTCTTTGAGATTAAAGATTCAATGCTTAGATGTGCCGAAAATGCAAAATATCTGCATGTTTCGTCTTTTGTCGGTGAAAAAAGTTTTCTTTCACAGCTTGACCTTATACAGAATCTCAAAAATAAGATAAGCTTTGCTCCTGGAATGCTCTATACAAAATACAAAAATCTTTCAGAATTGAGAGATTTTATATCAAAAAGTAAGGTGATATTTCTAAATAGAGAAGAGGCATCTTATCTTACAGGTAAACAGTATGAAAATGGTGCAAGGGATTTGATAATGATGGGTGCTGAGATAGTGGCTGTAACTCTTGGCAGGGACGGGTGTTACATAAGAACAGGAGACAAAGAAATAAGAGTTGAAGCTGAGAATGTCAGAGTTGTTGACACAACGGGAGCAGGTGACGCCTTTGCGGCAGGTTTCCTGTATGGTCTGGTGAGAGGCTATGAACCTGAAACATGCGCCAGACTGGGTAACTTTACTGCAGCCAGGTGTACTGAACATCTTGGTGCCAGAGATGGACTTCCCTTTAAAGAAGCTGTTGAGGAGTTTATAACCAGACTTTAATTAGGAGAGGAATAAATGGAGATAATTTTTCTTGGGACAGGCGGGGGCAGGTGGGTAACACTCCTTCAGAAGCTCAGAACAGGCGGTTTCAGAATTCATGGCGATAATATTAATATTCACATAGACCCTGGACCAGGTGCTATGCTGGACCTCAAGGAGGCAGGTATAAATCCCTTCTCAACCCATGCATGTGTTGTAAGCCATTCTCACCCCGACCATTATACTGATGCAGAGCTTATGGTAGAGGCTATGACAAGAGCCATGACAAAACACAGGGGAAGTTTTATTGGAAGTTTAAGTACAGTTGATGGTGCTGATGGCTTCAGACCTGTGCTTAGCAACTACCATACTTCCCAGCTCAGTGAGATAATGGCATTGAAGGCAGGGGACAAGACTGAAATCAGGGGAGTTAAACTGGAGGCTCTCCCAACAAGGCACAGCGACCCTACTGCAATAGGTATGAAATTTAATTTCAGAGAAGGCGCCATAGCATATACCTGTGATACAGAGTACTTCAGTGGTATGGAGTCCAGCTACACAGGTGCGAGAGTGCTCATTGCAAATGTTATAAGACCTGAGAAAAAGAGGATAAAATGGCATCTCTGCAGAGATGATTTGATAAAGATACTGAAAAAAACAGAGCCAGAGCTGGTTGTGATGCAGCACTTTGGTATGACTATGCTGAACTGCCTCGATAGTGAGGCAAGGGCTGTTGAAAAGGCAACCGGAGTAAAAACCATAGCTGCAAAAGATTTTATGAAGATTATAGTAAAAAAAGATATAAAGGTCCAGTATAGGAGTAAATAGAATGCTTGATGGCAGTTATAATCCAGAAGAAATTGAGAAAAAGTGGCATGTAAAATGGGAAGAAATGGATATATGCAGGTTTGATAGAAATAGCAATAAACCTGTATTTTCTATAGACACTCCTCCACCAACCGTAAGTGGAAAAATGCATCTTGGTCATGCCTTCTCCTACTCTCAGATGGACTTTATGGCAAGGTATATGAGGATGAGGGGATTCAATGTCTTCTACCCCTTTGGCACAGATGATAATGGTTTGCCCACTGAGAGGCTTGTTGAGAAGCTCAACAATGTTAATGCAACTGAGATGCCAAGAGAAGAGTTTGTAAAACTATGCCTGAGCACACTTGAAAAAATTCTTCCAGAGTTTGTGCAGAACTGGAAGAATATTGGAATAAGTGCTGATTTTTCTCTTTACTACTCCACAATTGACGAACACTGCAGAAGAATTTCTCAGCGCTCCTTTATTGACCTCTACAGAGCAGGGGTAGAATACAGAAAAGAAAGTCCCTTTATCTGGTGTCCTAACTGTCAGACTGCAATAGCTCAGGTGGAACTTGAAGATAAGGAGATGAAGAGTAGTTTCAACGATATTATCTTTAAAGTTGAGGATGAAAATCTTATAATATCTACAACAAGGCCTGAGCTTCTCCCTGCCTGTGTCGCTGTTTTTGTCCATCCCGAAGACAAGAGGTACAGTAAATATGTGGGCAGGAAAGCCAGAGTACCTGTATTCAACCATGAGGTTGAAATCCTGGCAGACAGCAGAGTTGACCCTGAAAAAGGCTCGGGTATGGTCATGTGCTGCACCTTTGGAGATACAACAGATATAGAGTGGTATATGGAATATAACCTTCCTCTAAAAGTTGCCATAACCAAGGATGGGAGAATGACCTCTCTGACAGGCAAATATGAAGGTATGACAATAAAGGAGGCAAGGCAGAAGATTATTGAGGATTTGAGGGAGGCCGGGCTCCTGGTTGGGTCAAAAGAAATAACCCATATTGTGAATGTGCATGAACGCTGTAGAACAGAAATTGAAATTCTCAATACAAAACAGTGGTTTATTAAATACCTCGACAAGAAGGAGAAATTCAAAGAACTTGGCAGAGAGATGAACTGGTATCCCGGACATATGCGCCATAGGTATGATAACTGGATTGATGGTTTGAAGTGGGACTGGTGCATATCGAGACAGCGCTTCTCTGGCGTGCCCTTCCCTGTGTGGTACTGCAGGGATTGCGGTGAGATAAAGCTGGCAGAGCTGGCAGATCTTCCTGTTGACCCTCTGAGCAACCACCCCTCCTCACCCTGCAAGTGTGGCAGCACAAATTTTGAGCCTGAAAAAGATGTTCTTGATACCTGGGCTACGAGTTCCCTTACCCTTGATATTGCCATAGAGCTTATAGAAGATGAGGATATGAGGAAAAAGCTATATCCCATGTCTATGAGACCCCAGGCTCATGATATAATCACCTTCTGGTTGTTCAATACAGTGGTAAAGGCTTATTTTCACCACAATAATATTCCATGGAAGGATATCATGATATCCGGCTGGGCCCTAGACCCCCAGGGAAAGAAAATGAGCAAAAGCAAGGGCAATGTTATAGAGCCCCAGATTGTTATTGAAAAGTATAGTGCGGATGCTTTGCGTTTATGGGCGAGTGGAAACAAGCTGGGCGAAGACCTCTCCTTTCAGGAGAAGGACCTTGTAACAGCTCAGAGATTTTTAACAAAACTCTGGAATGCCAGTAAATTTGCTCTAATGCATCTGAAAGATTATAATGGCGATAAGCCTGAGATGTTCAATTTCATTGATTTATGGGTGCTATCGAAATGCTACAGGACAGTCAAACAGGCAACTGATTACTTTGAGGAGTACAAATACTCCAAAGTGAGGAAGGCTGTGACTGAATTCTTCCTGAAGGATTTTTGTGACAGCTACCTTGAGATGGTCAAGTACAGAATATATTCTTCTGAAAATTCTGATGAGAAAACCTCTGCCCTTTACACACTGTACACTGTGCTACTCACCAGCTTGAAGCTTCTTGCACCTTTTATTCCTCATATAACTGAGGAGATTTATCATGCATATTTTGCATTAGGAGAGCCACAGAAAAGCATAAATATAGACACATGGCCTGAGGTAAGGCAGGATTTTGTAAACCATGATGTTGAGAGAGATGCTGAAATTGCAGTAAAGCTTACTGGTGAACTCAGGCGGTTCAAGGCTGAGAGGAGACTTGCTCTAAACCACCCGATTAAAAGAGTTGTGATAAGCTGTCCTGAGCATTTGAAGGATATTCTGACAAAGGCAGAGAAGGATATTGCTGGAACTCTTGTGATTCAGAAGCTGAAGATAACCACAGAACCTTTGAAAATAGAGGAGAGGATAACTGAAATAGTGCCGGACTTTTCAGTACTTGGACCCGAGTTCAAAGGTGATGCAAAAATGATAGTTAGCTATCTGAAGGGTTGCGATGCAGAAGCCTTTGCAAGAGAGCTTTTAGATAAGGGCGAGATTAGTATTGAAGTAGAGGGCAAGAAATTTACCCTGGAGAAAAAACACATTAAAGAGGTGAAGAAGGAGATAAAGGGAGAAGGTAAAGTTCTCAACTCAGCTATTGCAGGTTTGAATGTCCTTGTCGAGATATGAATTTGAAGAGATAATAACATGTAAAAAATGAGCATTAACTTTATATCTCGGGGATGTAATCTTACTTGTAGAGATACAGTATATCACCATGGGATTTTATTCTCGTGGGAGAATCGTGAAGGGGTTATGTGGAGGATTCATATTTGGGCTGGAGTAATAATCGGTGGTGAAGTATGGAGGAGATAATATGGATTTCAGGAAGGGAAGTTAAGGAGCTTGTTGACATCCAAAGTGTTAATCTTGCAGTTGAGGGAGCCTTCAGGCAGCATGGTTTTGGTAATGTGGAGATGCCCTCGAAACTCTATATTTATTTCAGAAAATTTAACGGTGACCTGAGATGTATGCCTGCTTATCTTCCTGAGATAGATATGGCCGGGGTGAAGGTTGTTAATGTTCATCCTGCCAATCCTTCTATAGGCCTTCCTACTGTAATGGCAACTTTTGTGCTTGTTGAGCCAGAAACTGGCAGGCCCATATCTATTATGAATGCCACATACATGACTGATGTACGGACCGGGGCTGCAGGTGCTATTGCATCTAAATATCTTGCGAGAGCTGATTCTAAAACACTTGGACTGATTGGTTCTGGAAGGCAGGCAAGAACTCAGCTTCTTGCGATATCGGATGTTTTTGAGCTTGAGAAGGTGCTTGTGGCAAGCAGGCATATTTCCAATGCAGAGAAATTTAAAAAGATTTTTGAGGATTCTCTCGGTATAGATATTAAAGTGTGCGAATCATACAGGGAGGTATGCAGAGCAGATATTATTTCTACAACAACACCCTCAAGAAAGCCGGTGATTAAAGGTGAGTGGATAGAGGAGGGCACTCATATAAATGCAATAGGTGCCGACGCTTCCGGAAAGCAGGAACTTGCTCCAGAGCTTTTGAATAGAGCAAAGGTTGTTGTTGATGCCTATGAGCAGGCAGTGCACAGTGGAGAGGTCAATGTCCCAATAAGTACAGGAGAATTTTCAGAGGATAGGATATATGCTGAGCTGGGAGAAATTGTGGCGGGATTGAAGAAAGGCAGGGAAAATGAGGTTGAAATTACTATTTTTGACTCCACAGGTCTGGCGATTCAGGATGTTACAGTTGCAGCTCTGGTATATGACCTTGCCATAGAAAGAGGATATGGTAAAAATCTTGAATTTTAAGCGTTATCGCAGAGTAAACTTTTTGTGTATATAATGCATAATATATATTATGAGAATGGAAGCTGTCGCTGGTCAGTTTTACCCTGCCTCAAAAGATATGCTTATCGAGCAGATTGAAAAGTGCTTTCTTCATCCGCCGGGTCCTGGAAAGCTTAGTCCAACCCATGTGGATAAGAAACCCAGGGATATAGTAGGGGCGGTTGTTCCGCATGCAGGCTATATTTACTCTGGCTATGAAGCTGCACATGTTTACTATTCTCTTGCAGAGCAGGAGAAACCAGAGCTTGTTGTTCTTATTGGCCCCAGTCATCGAGGTTATGGAAGCACTGTCTCCGTATCCGGTGAGGACTGGAGGACACCACTTGGTGTTGCGAAGTGTGACAGGGACGCGGCTGAAAAGCTTTTCAGAAAATGTGAAATTGTAACTCTGGATGAGATAGCTCATACCTATGAACATTCAATTGAGGTGCAATTACCTTTTCTTCAGTATATCTATGGTGATTTTAAATTTATTGCCATAACTCTTAACCTTCAAACAATTGAAATTGCAAGGGAACTTGGAAAATGTATTGCAGAGCTTGATAGAGATGTTCTTGTTATTGCATCCAGTGATTTTACCCATTATGAGAGTGCTGATGTTGCGAGAAACAAAGACTTAAATGCGATAGAGGCTATCCTCGAAATGGATGAGGAAGAGTTTGTGGAAAGGATTTATAGGAATAATGTTACTGCCTGTGGTTATGGAGCAATAGCAACAGCTATGGTAGCAGGTAAAGCTCTTGGTGCAAAGAAAGCTGAACTTTTGAAGTATGGTAATAGTGGTGATATTACAGGTGATTATTCTGAAATTGTGGCCTATGCTGGCATAGTCTTCAGAAGGTAGTTTATTATATGATTTATAAGCAAACCCTCTATAACAGTTTAGAGAAGCTAAAATACATGCATTTTGTTATTTTGTTACTTTTCTTTCTGGTTATACCTTCAGTTCATGCAACCCAGAGCTCAGATGTAATTATAGTTAGAAGTGATATCCCCTATGAATTCGCCATAGCACAGGGTTATTCCCATCTTACAGGAATACCTATAGTTACAACTACGCCAGATAATCTGAGTAAGGTTGATGTTGAGCTTTTAAGTGGCTATATTGCAAAAGGCTACAGGTATGCTGTTATTCTCGGAGGAGAGGATGCTATTTCTCTTGATGTTCAGAGGAATCTGGATGGAATGGGATTTATAACAAACAGGGTTGCAGAGGCAGATAGATATGGCACCAGTGCAGCTTTTGCTGGAGAATATTATGTTAAAAGCAATGCTGCAGTTCTTGTTGCAGGTCAGGAGCTAAAAAACCTTCTTCTAGCTGAAAGACTTTCATCATATCTTGGTATTCCTCTCCTTTTTACAAAGAATAAGTCAGTTTCTCCTGCTGTTTTAGAAGCTCTTGAAAAATTGAGTGTGTCTAAAGTTTATGTGTTCAATAATGAGCTCTCAGGTAAAGCATTAAAACAGCTACATCAGTTTAAAGTCATTCAGGTTAATGAGGTAAAGATGCAATCTAAAAAGAATAAAAACACAATTTTTTACATACTTGCTCTGTTCATTGGATTTATTGCTGGAGCAGGCACTTTATATAAATATGTCGGTTTAAAGGAGAGAAAGGGGAAGGTTTCAATTACTCTATTAACTGATGATGAAGAGAAGATAGTCAGAGCTGTGGAACAGGAGGGTGGAGTTATAACCCAGGATAAATTACCAAAAATAACTGATTTTTCAAGACCAAAAATAACGAGGCTGGTTTCAGAACTTGAAAAGAGAGGTATAATAGAAAAGACTTCAAAAGGTAGGACAAATGAGTTGAAATTGAAGAAAGAAATCAGTCAATAGATTTAAATACTTATTTTATTGTGATATAACGTTGATAATTACCTATGGAATCGTTTGGAAAGGTTTTTAACGTTAACATGCTTTAAGCTTATCATTGGGACGTTTGGGGACATAGGTCTGAAATACTTTCATAGGAAAGCTTAATATACTCCAATAATCTATGTTTCATGTATAAGAGGGATAATCAGTGGAATATAAAGAGCTTATTAATATAATAAAGAATAAAGAAGCAAAAGTAGCAGTGGTAGGTTTGGGTTACGTCGGTTTGCCCATGGCAGCCATAGTTGCCTCAAGAGGCTACTTCACGACAGGCGTTGATATAAACCCTGATATTGTAAATAAGGTGAATAATAAGAAATCTCCAATCAATGAGCCTGGGCTGGAAGAGATAGTTTACAAGACTGTTGAAGCTGGCAAATTGAAGGCTACGGTTGAAGCTTCGGAAATCAGGAATTCAAATGTGGTTTTAATAATTGTTCAGACTCCGGTGGATGAAAATAAGGAGCCACGCCTTGAAGCTCTTATGTCCGCCGCTAAAGCAGTGGCTGAAAACCTCTCTGAAGGTACGCTTGTTGTTGTTGAAAGCACAATACCTCCGGGTACAACGAGAAACGAAATCCTTCCGGTTCTGGAAAGTTCTGGTCTGAAAGCCGGAAAAGATTTCTTTCTTGCCAATTCACCCGAGAGGGCAATACCAACAAAAACTCTTGAGGAGATTCAAATAAATTCAAGAGTTGTTGGAGGTATAGATGAAAGAAGCGCGGAACTCGCAGGAGTTTTTTATGAGAATATAACTTCCGGAGATGTTTATAAAGATGCTGTGGAGGTAGTTGAGGTTGTTAAGCTTATAGAAAATACCTTCAGAGATGTGAATATTGCTCTTGCCAATGATGTGGCACTGTTATGCGAAGCTATCGGGATTGATGCCATTAAAGCAATAAATCTCGCCAACAAGCATCCCAGAGTTAATTTTCATATGCCAGGTGCCGGTGTTGGCGGTCATTGTATACCCAAGGACCCATATTTCCTTATCAAGGAAGCTGAGAAGCACGGGGTTAATCTCAGTGTAATAAAAGCTGCCAGAGAGAGAAATTCTGACATGCCGTTCCATGTTCTTGAGACGCTTGAAAGCGCTCTCAAAAAGCAGGGAAAGGATATAAAGAAGTCAAAAGTTGCTGTTCTTGGTATTGCCTATAAAGGCAATGTGGATGATGTCAGGGAAACACCTGCAGAGCCGATAATTAAGACTCTCATGAAAAGTGGTGTTGATGTATTTTCTCATGACCCCTATGTGAGTCAGGATTTTGGAGGCAAATTTTCCAATGAAATTAAAACTGTGATTAAGAATGCCGATGCTCTTGTTATAGTCACAGACCATGATGAATATAAAAAGCTTAATTTTGAAGACCTCAGATTGCTTATGAAGGATAAGGCGATTATTCTTGATGGAAGGAGAATTTTAAATCCCGAGGATATAAAAAGGTTGGGATTCACATACTGTGGTATAGGATGCTGAGGCAAAAAAACTTTAATTCTCCAGTGCTTAAGTTAACTCATGAAAGCTGAAATGTCTCTTGTGGGCCTGCTGATTGTAGTACTCTGGGGCTTCTGGGGTTTCTTGTATAAATATGGAGTGGCAAAGGTTGGCCTGCTACAGGCTCTTCTCGTAACAAATATATTTTACTCTATCACCAATATTGTGATTATCATCTTTCTAATTCATCGTGGGGTTAATATTCCAAGAGATACCAGTCTTGTAATTCTCGGTCTGGGAACACTATTTGGGACTATCGGTTCTATTGGTTTTCTCTATGCTCTGGAGCGTTTTCCGGGAAGTGTTGTAATTCCGTTTACTGCTCTCTATCCAGCAGTCAGTTCTATCCTTGCTGTTTTAATCCTTCAGGAAAGGATGGAAAGCAACACTGTAATTGGTATTATTCTGGCAGTAATAGCAGGCTATTTCCTTACAAGGTGATTGAATGTTTTTTCTCTTTGAGTATACCACATGTACAGAAAATGGGTTTCCTGAGAGCATTGCAGTTGAAGGACTTGCTATGTTTAAGGCTCTCAGCATGGGAATCAGGGAAGAGGTATACAGTTTTGTCAACCCTGAGCACACAGCCCAATTCAGAAATTTTCCCATTGCAGAAAAGCTTGATGAGGATTTTTCAACCGCCCTTGAAAAGTGCGATAAAGCTCTGATAGTTGCTCCAGAAAGTGAGAACCTGCTATATATTCTTACAGAACAGGTTGAGAAGGCGCATGTTGAAAATCTAGGGATTAGTAGCAGAGCAGTCAGGACATGCAGTGACAAGTATGAGACATTGAGGAGAGTAAAGGGATTGAGAACACCTGGAACTGAAGTTTTCAATGGTAAGACTTCTCTTGATTTTCCTCTGGTTGCCAAGCCAAGAGTGGGTGAGGGTGGTGAAGGAATATTTTTTATAAGAAATGAGGAAGAGCTCGGGAGAGTACCTGAAAACTATATTGTCCAGGAATATATTCCGGGGCAGGCTGCAAGTGCCAGCCTGTTTTCTTCTGATAATAAAACCGAGCTGGTGAGCCTTCAGACCCAGATAACGGAGGGCTTCAGATACATGGGTGCGGATATTCCCTTTGAAATTGAAAATAGTGAGGAGCTTATTGAGGCTTCGTATGGAATAGAGGGGCTGAAGGGTTTTTTCGGAATGGATTTCATTGTAAATAATGGCGAGATTGTTCTGCTGGAAATCAATCCAAGGGTTACAACACCCGTAATAGCCTTTGAAGCTGCCTATGGTATAACCTTTTACGACATTCTGAATGGAAAGCTTCCTGAAAGAACTGTCAGAACCAGAATCAGAAAGATTGATGGTAAGGCTGAAAACCCCTTTATCTCCACTGGAGATTATTCAATAGTTATCAGGTGACCAATATGAAGATTTTAACTTTTGACATTGGTGGAGCCAATACGAAAAAGTTTCTATATGATTCTGAAAGTGGAGCTATTTTAAAGAATGAAATACATTACTTCCCTTTCTGGAGGGAATTTAGAGATTTTCCCACGTTTTTATCGAAATTAAAGGAGGATGCCTCAAAGGTTGGCTTTGTTTTCACTGCTGAACTCAGCGACGCTTTCAGAAGTAAAAGAGAGGGTATAGAATTTCTACTGGAAGTATGCAGCAGCATTTTTCCTGTGGCAAGATTTATGGATATAGACCAGAGGCTTCTGGGCTATAATGAGGTAAAAGAAACCCTGAATCTCGCTGCTGCCAACTATGCTGCCAGCCTGTATTATCTCGAGAGGAATTTTGGCGAGGGTGTGCTGCTTGACATAGGCTCCACCACCACAGATATCATACCGTTCAGGCATGGAGAAAAGCTATATGCAAAAAATGACCTTGACAGAATGCTTGCAGGGCAGCTTCTTTATCATGGTTGCCTTCGTACTCCTCTTTCTGCTCTGGCATGTGAAATTAGCTTCAGAGGTGGTAGGATAAAGCCTGCTTCAGAGCTTTTTGCCATTACTGCAGATATATACAATATTCTCGGCGAGATTGAAAACTACAGCTGTGAAACCCCTGATGGGAGAGATAAAAATCCTGCAGAATCAATGCAGAGGGTGGCAAGAATGCTATGCTCTGACCTTGATGAGCTTGGAGAGGATGAGATAGTAAAGCTATGTGAAGCTTTCAGGGAGGTTCAGATAGATAGCATAAAGTATAATGTTAAAATGGTTATGGAGGATTTTGAAATTGATAGAGTTTTTCTGGCAGGCATAGGAGACTTTCTTGGTAGAAGGGTATGCAGCAGGCTGAAAGTTGAATTTAAGCTTCTAAAAGAAGTGACGGAAGTTTACAATAATCTTCCATGTCTTGGACTTGCGGAGGCTCTCAACGATGAAGGTGATTAAGATTGGAGGCAGTCTGATAGATAGGGCAGAGGAAATTCTCAAAATTCTTAAAAATGAGAAAGTGCTGATTATTCCCGGAGGAGGGGTTTTTGCTGATGCTGTCAGAGACGTATATAAAAATTACAATGTCGGAGAGAGGGAAGCTCACTTTATGGCTATTATGGCTATGAATATATTTGGTATTTATCTTGAAGGCAAGGGTGAAATCTCTGCAAGAGAAGAGCCTGAGGGAGAACTCCCTGCAATTCTCCTTCCTTACAGATTTATTAAAGATAGGGATGAACTTCCCCCCACGTGGGATGTAACTGGTGACAGTATAACCTGCTATATAGGAGCAGAGCTGAATGCAGAAGAAATAATTCTCCTCAAGAGCGTGGATGGTGTATTTGGAGATGGTGGACTTATAAACAATATTGCTGCCTCTGACCTTGAAATAACGGAACAGAGTGTTGTAGATAGTTTTCTGCCAGAGGTTATAAATAAATACAAAATAAGATGCAGAATATTGAATGGAAGGGAAATGAAGGATTTAAATTATATTTTTAAGGGAGATAAGGGGACATGTATCAACCCTGATATTTAAAAGGGAGGAGTGCATGGTGAGAACCAGACTCTTATAGATGTTACTTGATTTAAAAAATATATGCTTGGAATCACTGCTCTTGTTTCAGCTGAAGTAATTTATGCCTGTAGAGAAACTGCAGTTGATTTAAATAACTTTGTTCCATTCTCAGAGTTTCAACCAGATGATAAACTCTGTGCATGGAGTGCTATCTGGCGTGAGCTTATACTGAGAAAAGAGGTTGAGGTTGATAAGCTTGTTGTTGTTGCAGGCGGGGACTGCTACAATGCGCTTGTGGATGGTGAAAAGATTGAACTTTCAGGCATGCCTACTCTCTATTTCATCTATTCCTTCAACAGAGATATCAGGCTTATGGAGGAGAATCTCGATTCTCTGGCGGAATTTGCAGGAGGGATAAAAAATGAAGAAGCCTTTGGAGAAATAGCAGATTTGAAACAGAGAGCTATGGAGGTTGATTCTCTCCGCACAGAAGGAAAATTGAGTTCAATAAAGGCTTTTGAGATAGAAATTTCCGGAAGCGACCTCATGGGCTCTCCTGATAAATACGGAAAGGCTATTGAAGCTATTGAAGAGGAGGAGGTGGATTTTGACTACAGGGTTGCTATTCTGGGCATACCACCTATTTACAGAGATTTTCACGAGTTTCTGCAGAGTATAGGTTTGCATGTTGCCTATGATGAAATGCCCTTTGAATTCATAAGGCATTCTGGAAGAAACCTGGGAGAGGTGGCGGAAAGTTATGTGAATTATACATTCGCAGGAAATATCTGGAGAAGAATGGAGTTTGTTGAGAGGCAGTTGAAGGAAAGGAAAATAGATGCCATAATACATTTCCAGCAGTTTTCATGCCACCACAAGCTGGAAGATATTATTTTAAGGGAGCGCTTTGCAGACAGAGAGGGATATCCCTATATAACAATTGAGGCTGACCTTCCGGGGAGTACGCCTGAACAGGCAAGGCTGCGTCTTGAAGCCTTTGCAGAGCGCCTTGCTGGGGTGTAATAATAATGATTATAGGTCTGGATGTGGGTTCGAGGGCGGCAAAGGCAGCCTATTATACTGATAGTTATAAGTACAGAATAGTGAGTTCTCATTCATGGCAGGATTTGATAGACAGGGACGGTATAATAGTTTCGACTGGATATTTCAGAAAGAAAGTACCTCATGAGCTGAATGTCACAGAGATTACAACAGCTATTTACGGAGTGAGGCACTTTTTGAAGGAAGATGTCGATGCCATAGTGGATATAGGGGGGCAGGACACAAAGATGATTGATATGCGGAGGAATGACTTCAGGATGAATGACAAGTGCAGCTCCGGTACTGGCACATTTCTTGAGTATATAGCTAATTACTTCGCTCTTGACGTTTCTGAGTTGCAGAATCTTCATTTCAGGGCAAAAACCAGTGCGAAAATAAATTCTACCTGCTCTGTTTTTGCCCAGAGCGAGGTTGTTTCAAGGCTTGTTGAGGGTTATTCCAAAGAGGAGATTATAAATGGTATACATCATGCCTTTGCAAGGAGAATTGCTCAGATGCTTCCGGGAAATGCCAGGATGATAGCTCTTATTGGAGGTACAGCAAAGAATAAAGGGGTTGTGGATGCTTTTGAAAAAGAGCTGGGAGTTAAGGTTCTTGTACCACCAGACCCTCAGGTGGTTAATGCTGTGGGGGCGGTTAAGTACTATCTTGCCACAGAGAGGGATGGTTAATCATAATAATGGAGGGTGAGGGTTGAAGGTTTTTATTATATCTCTCGGCAGTGTTGATTCTGTTGTTCTTGAAAACCTTGCAGAGGATTTGAAGAAGGTATTGAAAATTGATGTG
Organism: archaeon BMS3Bbin15; assembly: GCA_002897955.1. NCBI lineage: Archaea > archaeon BMS3Bbin15. The sequence continues at coordinate 11,069 of BDTY01000122.1, read as the reverse complement.
AGTATACCTGGGAGCATTATTCTGCCTGAGAAAGCTTACAGTCCGGAAAGAGAGCAGTATAGTGGAGATTTCATTCTCAAATATCTGAACAGAATTATTCTTTCAGAAAATGGGAAGCTTCTCGGTGTGACTGAAGAAGACCTGTATGCTAAAGGGCTCAATTTTATTTTCGGAATTGCACAGATTTCAGGGAGACATGCTGTAATATCATTAAGCAGATTAAAGGGTAAAATGCGAGAAAGGGTGCTGAAGGAGGCTGTTCATGAACTCGGGCACACTTTTGGTTTGCTGCACTGTAAAAATAAAAGCTGTGTAATGAGCTTTTCCAATAATCTGGCTGAAGTGGATGCTAAGAGCAGTGACTTTTGCAGTGAGCATGACTTTTTAATGTGAATCGGGTATGGACTTGCCGGGATTCGAACCCGGGGCTTCCGCCTTGCGAAGGCGGCACTCTACCAGCTGAGCTACAAGCCCTTAATTAAAATTCCACCATTAACGTAATTAATCTCTCCTGAAGTTATTATTTCTATGTTGATTATGAAAATAAAATTGCTCTATGATAGAGGAGAAAAGATTATTGAAGTTGATAAAGATGTAAAAGTAAGAGACATACTTGAGAGAGCAGGAATCAATACTGAAACTGTAATTGTGAAAAAGGATGGAAATATAGTTACCGAGGAGGAAGAACTTAAAACAGGAGATATTATTGAGGCTGTAAGGATAATTTCAGGTGGATAGGAAAGCCTACCACCCAATAACGGAATTAGTCAAGCTTTTTCTGTATTATTCCCAACTTCTCAAGCTCATTATTAATTAAATCCACGGATATACTGCCCACAAACTTGAGAATTTCATTGATTGTCACTATTGGATATGTATTATGTAGGCCAATATATTCATTAACCTCGGGATAGCTTTCAAGTTCTGGACTTAAAACATCCACCCATTTTACTTCTATAACTCCCAGGCCATACTTTCTGTTGAAATAGTGCTGAAGTACTTCAGCATCAATATCGATACTTTCAGGCACGTCACATCCTTCGTCTGTACACTCAACAGCTATCTTAGACCCGAAGAGGGTTATCTCAACTCTTCCATTTCTGTTATTTACTATCTCACCATCAATAACTTCAATCTGGGCGCCTGCAGCAGACCCTTCCTTCTGCTTCTCGAAGACACCATTCGGATCAGATTTAACAGGTGCTTCCTCTTTAAAAAGGATATTCTCGTCATATTTGTAGTTTGGGCACTCCTGCTCCTTCCATATATCTATAACGTACCCTTCCTTAAATTCATCAATATATGCGCCAAAACATGGCCTTTCTGTAAATCTGCAGTAAGCTCTATTATCGATGCTGTGGTACATGCACTTTCCTTGCTCTTCAGCCATATTTTCCATCCGATTCCTTTAACGACTCGAAGAATTAAGAAACAGAGCAGCTCTTATCTCCAAGCACTTTTTCAACCACCTTTTCCCCTGGTTCTTCTTCCTTAAATATCTTCCCTTCAAAAGAATAGACTTTTGTATTTCTGTCAAGCCAGCAGTCTCCAGAAAGCCCGGCTTTTATGCAGGTGTAAATTAAAAATTCTTCCTCATTCCATCCCTGTTCAACAGGGACCTGAGGTAAGAGAAGCCCTCTGGCAAAACCTTTCTCGATTATCAGCCCATGCCTTCCAACCTTAATCCTTTCAGGATATTCCATTGTTGAAGAAACAACTATGGGTTCAGGTGGAGTAAGAACACTCACCTCCATGGTAATATGAATTATTTCATGTTTTAACATAGGCGGAAACCTGGGGTCTTCCACTCCGGCAGCTATGGCAGCCTTTATTGTACCTTCGACAAGAGAATAGATTGGCTCAGGAAAACCTATGCAGCCCCTGAGATTTTCTTCAGGATAAGTTTCAAGGGTTACAAAGACGCCTGCCTTTTTCTTTAACTTTTCAGGGGCGTCTTCAGGCGGGGTTATAATTTTACCGCTGGTAAGATAGATATCTAATGCCCTTCTGGCAAGTTTTATGAGATATTCCCCGTCTTCAAGAGTGTACATAATATCACCTTTTTCTTCAGACCTACCTTAAAATATTTGTTGTAAACTCTTTTTTGTACTCTGGCAGTGGGATTTCCAGAGTTTTTCCGGCTATATCAAATACCATCTTACCCTTTATCACCATGAGTGTTGTCTCATGATTTTCTATATGAGATACCCACCACACGGGTATATCTTTATTGTCAATATATGTGGAAGCAGTTATATCCTTCTCACTATGTGGAGGAAGCTCAACACTATTGCTCTTACCAGAAGCCATGAGTATATTGTTCATGGTTATTGAGTAATCTATACTTTTTACAGGTACCGGGAAGGGGTTGGGATTATATACCTCCAGTTGTGTAATCACCTGGGTTTTCAAGGGTGTAACATTGCCCCATCTGTTTGTCATACTTCTTATCTCAGGTGCTCCCAGAGGTAAACCTGAATTACCTGAGGATTTCATGGTAGCCGAGCCCAGAATATTTGTGGTTATATTCTTTTTAATCTCAATAGGGAAGCTGAGTTCCCTGCCGAGAAGACTGAAGTAAACTGTTGTCTTCATTAAAACTGTGGTGTGTTCGCCATTTTTTATATGGGTGTACCACCATTCGGGTAGTTTTGTGTTATTAAGAATTGTTGTGAATTCTACCTGAGAGTTTTTATTTGCTATTAGGTTTATATTCCTGGCTTCGCCTGAAGCAAGCTTTATGCCATTCATATAAATTCCAACATTTATTCTATTTATCGGAATACTCACAGGATTTGGATTGTAAATCTCAGCTCTGGTTATAATCTCTGTTTCTTGAAGGTTAACTGTACCCCAGCTGTTTGACAGGGATTTAATCTCTGGTTTAGCCAGACTTCCTGATTTATAAAAATAAAATCCCAGTCCGGCTGCTGCAGCAATCAGAATGATAAAACCAATTGTGATAACTTTCAATGTCTTCATATCCACCACATATTATATATTACATTTAAAACTTAAAAGTCTTCTTATTGCAAGCTATCAGAGGTTATATTAACTTATACTGACTAAAATTACTTTCAGAAGAGCCTGATTAACTCTCCTTCTTCTATAAAAATTTATCATGTGAGATAATTGTGATATCTGAAGAATAATTTTTTAGGAGGAATTTAATGGCAGGTAAACATAGCTCGAGAAAGTGGAAAAAGCGTGGAAAATGCCGCTGGAAAACAAGAAAGAAAAAGTTAAAAGAGAGAAGGCGTCAGAGAAAGCTCAGGACAAGATAATCTATTTATTATGCGGGGGTGTCCGAGCTGGTCAAAGGAGGCAGGCTTAGGACCTGCTGGCTAAGTGCCTGCGAGGGTTCAAGTCCCTTCCCCCGCATAAATTTACTAATTATTTTTAAACGTTTTCTTTAAAAAAGGCCTTTTCACAGTCTTTTGAGCAGAAATCTCTTGACTTGAGAATATCCTTACCGCACTGAAGGCATTTATTTTTCAGTATAAGGAAATTGTTCATTGTAAATTTTGATGTCATTCTTAATCCCCTTCTTGTATAATCCTTCTTATATAATACTACTACTTTAAGATGGTTTTGGAATTGTGTATTATGTTGCATAACATACGAAGGTTACTTCCGATGGAATACAGTAAAGAATTTATCCTTTGGAGTATCTTTTATTAAATATGGAATATATCAGTTATAATGATGTGAGAGTTTTTGATATAAATTCAATGTGGCTGGGCACGAGTGTTAAGGAATTGATGGAGAATGCGGGCAGGGCTGTTGCGGAGGAGACGTTGAGGAGGATTAAGAAAGGAAAAAATATTCTTGTTGTGTGCGGCACCGGGAATAACGGTGGTGACGGTCTTGTGGCTGCCAGATACCTTGCAAAAGCAGGTTTTGGTGTTAGAGTATTTGTTTTTGGAAAAAAGATGAAAAGCAGAGCTGCTGAGAAAAATCTTGAAAAACTGAGATTTCTAAGTTCTATCAAGACCCAATTTTCGCAAGATTCGGAAAAACTAGAAATTGACGAGGATGTTGTAATAGACGCACTTCTTGGCACCGGAATCAGAGGTGAAATTAAGGAGCCATATAAAAGTGCTGTGAACAAAATTGCTGTTTCAAAAGCCTTCAAGGTGGCAGTTGACCTTCCCAGCGGGATGGATTCAAAGGGAGAAGGCTATTTTGCCGAGCCAGACCTTGTGGTAACCTTTATTGCCATGAAGCAGGGTCTGGAGAGACATAATACTGTTGTAAAGGACATAGGCATGCCTGAAAATGCACTCACCTTTGCAGGACCCGGGGACCTGGTAATCTGCCTGAGAAAGAGATTTAAGGAGGCACATAAAGGTGACTTTGGCAGGGTTGTTGTAATCGGGGGGAGTAAAGAGTACCACGGTGCTCCTGTACTCTCAGCCAGGGGCGCTCTCGGCACCGGCATTGACCTGGTATATCTTTTTGTGCCCGGGGTTCTTCTCAACCCTGTAAGGTCTGTTTCACCTGATTTTATAGTGACAGGATACTCCGGTGATAGGCTGACTAAGAAATCTCTTGGTGAAGGGAAGAAAATTTTCGATAAAGCCGATGCTGCAGTAATAGGTCCCGGGCTTGGTGATGACAGTAAAACCATAGAGGCAGTGTTAAGCTTCCTGAAGCACTGGAATAAACCAGTTGTTGTGGATGCCGATGCATTAAAGGCTTTGGCTTTAGATAAAGAAGTTCTGAGAGGTAAGCATGCTATACTAACTCCTCATGCTGGAGAGTTGAGAAGGCTTTCAGGAGTTGAATCTGAAAATAGAGAAGCTACAGTAAAAAAAGTTGCTGAAGAATTCAATGCAACTATTCTTCTGAAGGGAAGCACAGACATAGTTGCCTCGCCCGTAGGAAGGATAAAGTTTAATAACACCGGTAATGCTGGGATGACAAGAGGCGGTACAGGTGATGTGCTTGCGGGTATAGCTGCAGGTTTGCTTGCCCAGGGAGCAGAGCCTTTTTATGCTGCCTGTGCTTCCGCCTTTATCAATGGCTACAGCGGAGACAGGCTTTTTGAAAGGAAAGGTTATTTCTTTCTTGCCAGTGAACTTTCGGTGGAGATACCTATTGCAATCAAAGATGTGTTTTCCAGAGTGGACATAAGTTTTTAAGATGTGATTCTTTACAAAAGGGCTATGAGGATAGATTTAGCTCTTCTTCATGCGCCGAGTATATTCAACTTCAGGGAGAAACCTATTCTCTGGGGTCCGATTAACGACCTTGTGCCCAGCACGCCTGTATTTGAAATGTACCCAATGGGCTTTGTAAGTATAGCTTCAATTCTGGAAAAAAAAGGCTACAAAATAGCTATAGTGAACATTGCACTGAGAATGCTTTCAGATAAGAAGTTTGACCCTGAAAAATACATTTCCAAAATAGATGCCAGACTTTTTGGTATTGACCTTCACTGGATGCCTCATGTTCATGGAGCAATAAATCTTGCAAGGATTGTTAAGAAGGTTCACCCAAACACACCTATAGTTTTTGGCGGACTTTCCTCGAGCTACTTTTACAGAGAGATTCTTCGTGATGTTCCAGAGGTAGACTTTGTGCTTCGAGGTGACTCTACGGAGGAGCCCTTTATCCAGCTTATGGAGGCTCTTGATAAAGGTAACTTTGAGAAAGTAGCCAATTTAAGTTATCGAAAAGAGGGAAGAATTAAAGAGAATCCAATGAGCTATGTTCCGTCTACACTGGATGATTATTCTCTTGATTATGAATATTCATTAAGGGCTTTTACGCATTCAAAACACAGGCTGGATACAGTGCCCTTCAAGGAGTTTATTGAAAGACCTATAATGGCAGTTTTAACTAGGAAGGGATGTGAGAGTAACTGTATAGCCTGTGGGGGTTCAAGCTATACCTATAAAAACACATGCAACAGGCCTAGTGTTGCCTTCAGAAGTGTGGAGAAGGTTGTGAAAGACATAAAAAAAATAGAAGAATTCAAGACTCCTGCCTTTATCCTGGGTGACCTTGCCCTGCATAGTGAAGAATATGGCCTGGAAATTCTCAAAGGGATAAGAAAAGAGGGAGTTGATATACCTCTGATTTTTGAGTTTTTCTACCCGCCTTCAAGACGTTTTCTCGAGGAAATGGGAAGAAGCGTGGATAACTTTACAATAGAAATGTCTCCCGAAGCGGGAGATGAAGAAGTGAGGATGAAGATAGGCAGGGTTTACAATAATAATTCTTTAAAAAAGATGGTCTCACAGGCTTTTTCAAACAACTGCAGACAGTTTGACCTTTATTTCATGGTTGGTCTTGGATTCCAGGATAGAAAAAGTGTTGAAGTAAATGCAACACTTGCCGAATCGCTTGTGAAGGGGAACTCTGGCAATAAACTTCTACCTTTTGTTTCTCCCTATGCCCCCTTTCTTGACCCCGGAAGTCTTGCCTTTGAGTCACCTGAAAAATATGGTTACAAAAAACGTGCTTTTACACTTTTTGACCATTATAATCTTCTTGAGAGAGGAAACACATGGAAGGAGTTCCTCAGCTACTCCACAAATTATCTTAGCAGGGATGAAATAGTGAAGCTGTCCTATACTTCTGCTCTTGATTTTGCGGATATAAAGAAGGATGCCGGACTGATTGATATTGAGACCTATAACACAATTAATCACAGAATTGAGGTCTCCAGGAGAGTTATGGGCAGAATCGAAGAAGCAAAGAGAAAGGGTGAGAGGATAGATGAGGAAGCTCTTATGGTTTCTCTTGAAGAGCTCAGTGAAAGAGTTACTATAAACAGGGAGGAGCTTGACTGGAGCAGAAGTCTGAAGGTAAGGAGGATGTTCTCTCTGGCATTCAAATTAATTAAAAGTTTATTTTAACAGATTTCCCTCTTTATCTATTTCCCCTTTATTAATTCTCAGGGATGATATGGGTTTTCCGTCAGCTGCCAGAACCATGGAAATTTTATATATTACAAGTTTTTTCAGCCCTTTTTCCTTTCTGAGCTTATTTATTACAGCAGCTTTTGAATAGGTTTCCTCACTTACAATAAGAGCATCAAGGTCAGGGTTTACAACCGCGGGGCCGAGTTCATCCTCAATTTCAACAATTTCATACCTTTCAGGATATCTCGCTCTGAGTAGCTTGTCCAGATTTCTCTTTCTGACCTTCATGGGTTTTGCCTCTTTAAAACCGTCTTTTGTAATACCTACAAGAACGAACTCGCCTCGTTTAAAGGCTTCCTCTATTAAAACCCTGTGTCCTTTATGAAGTACGTCAAAGGTTCCTGCCACTGCACTTTTGAAATGATACATATTCAGGCATGAGAAAGTTAACTTAATTAAAGAAAGAAGTAGAGCTTTTCTTTATTCCTATGTTAGATTTAAGATGTTAATTACTTATCAAGGAGCATGAGCCGAGGTAGCCAAGCCCGGTAAGGCGCGAGCCTGGAGAGTTTGACACAGAAAGCTCGTGTTCCGCAAGGAACTCAGGGGTTCAAATCCCTTCCTCGGCGTAATACAAGAGGAGTCAAGCCTATAAGAGACACTCCCAATTTGTAAGCAACTTTCTTTGCCTCTTCTTCACCGGATGCCACGGAAATAATAACACCCTGGATATGGGCATTTACAAGCTCTTTCATGTCTTCTATCATTCTTTTTGTGGATGTAACCTCATGTGTGTGCGGAGAGGTTACGACTATAACCCATCCGTCCGGGTTTTCATTTAAGATATGATAATAGGGTCTTCCTTTCTCATCCACAAGTGTGGTATCGATTATGCAGGGGGTGATGGTACTGTCTTTATCATCATAAGGCTCTGCTCCAGGGAAGATATATCCGTCAATGCCCTGTAAGGGTCAGCGTCATACACGCCTATTGCGTGTGTGACTGCCAATAACGAAGCTATAACGGTTTTGCCGGGTCCTTTTCCACTCAGAATTAGTTTCATTTATTTCACCAGGTCGGGACTTGATTTGCCAGCGCTGTTGAACCGCTCCCTGCACGCAGAAAGAATTTTATCAGTACAGGTAATGCTGCAAGTATCAGCAGTGATATAAGTGCAACGGTGAATATTTTCTTTCCTTTTACAAACATCTCTGCCCCTTCTGACCTGTCACCACCCACTGCACGCCCAACGATTATCATTCCCAGACTTATGAGTAATACTGCAACATCCAGATACAATAACAGTGTAACTATACTCTGTATGTAGAATTTGTTCTGTAACAGTGGGATTTGCTGCATGAGCCCGCCAAATCCAGTCTCCTGTACCGCTGCAACACTATTGAAGATAATGTCTATCAGTATTGAAACAACCATTATACCTCTAATTGAAGTCATCTCTATTCCTCCATTCAAACATCACAGGATACAGAAATGAAGGAAGTATATAAAGGGTATAGTGTTTTCTTTCTGGTACCTACCAGAAAAAAAGATGTTTTATCACAAATTTTTCAGAGCTTTGATGATTTTTTTGATTTGTGAGTTATCTTTAATTTCGCTGCTTTCAACCTCTTCAGTCTCTTCCGGTTCATACCCTACCAGGTCAACAGCTATTTTTTTAATTGCTCTTGATGTATTGGAAGCAGAATTAGTTACCACAAACAAATCTCCTTCGGTTAAATAACTGTTTACCTCCGTATTGTATTCCACTTCACCAATAACAGGTAATCCAAATGTTTTTTCTATATTCTCCTTGCTGATAATCCCCCCGTCTCCTGTCATGTTCAAAACAACACCAATACACTGAGTATTGAGTCGTTTCCCGATAGACCTTATTTTCAACCCGCCTACGATAGAAGACATAACAGGCGAGATAACCACCAGCATACTTTCACAGGCATCCAACGAACGAATCACAGCATCACCGATACCCGGCGGGGTATCCACCAATACAACATTGTATTTCTCTGTGAGTTTGGTTAATATGTCTTCTAAATTTTCGAGGTCTATATCTTTCAGGGCACTGAAGGAAATATCCCCGGGAATAATGTCAAAATTATATCCGCTGTCAAAGACCGCGTTGGAGAGTTTATCTCTTCCTGCAAGTACATTATGAAGTGAAGAATAATTTAATCCATTTCCCAGACAAATACCAACATCTGGGCAGTCTAAATTGGCATCCACCACCATAGTTTTGATGTTGAACATGGCTAAAGAGGCAGCAAGATTCAAGGATAGGAATGTCTTTCCTACTCCTCCTTTCCCTGAAGTTATACAGAGACTCGTTCCTATTTTACTGCTCAGACTATTTTAGAATTAACAGGCAGTATAAAAAGGTGAACTCTTTTTTTGCACTTTTTCTGGTACCTACCTGAATTTTTCCCTGAGATATCTCTGTCAGAGCCTTGCTCTCCATGTCCCCGGGCTGACAGCAAACTATCAAAGTATTATGTCACATAATTAAATTGACATGACACTAGCCAAGGGAGTCCTTTGCTGCACTTAGAAATTTTTCAGCTTTGTTGACCCATCTCTTAGCGTCTGCCTTGCTCATCTCAGCCCCTTGGTAATCCACTTTGCTCTTAAGCTGCACTGCATCATTAATGGTCTTCCTGAGGTTTGCATATCGCAGGGGAATCTTGTTCTCCTCGATAAGCTCTAAGAACAGCCTGGGCGCGGTGTCATGCCTTATTGCACGCCTGCCCAGGAAATTCATGGAAAGGGCATCGTTTGCTCTTATTACGGAGTGGATGCACTGGGCTACGACCACCGTGTACCTCTCTCTGCTGGCCGAAGAACCTTCCAGCAGCGTCTTAGCACTTCTGAGCCAATCCTCAGCTTCATTAATCTCTCTCATACAGGACCTCTCCTCTTTTTAATTCCTCTTTGAACTGCGTGTTTTCAGCTGCTTCCTCATGGGTGAGGACAAGGGGGATTATCTTTATTCTGGAGCGGTTTAAGATTCCATCCGCTATCCTGTTTATCTCTTCTTCAGCTCTTTTATCTTCCACGATAACCGCTATGTCAACATCGCTCTCAGGTTTTTCCTCCCCCCTGGCTACGCTGCCAAAGATTATGATTCTCCCTATGCCGGGCAGGTTTTTTGATTTTTCCGCAAATTCATTCGCGGCAAGCCTATGGGGGGAGGCTTCTATCTCCAGTATTTTCTCCACCTCAGCCAGGTAAGGAGATTCAGTATTCAGCCTGCAGGAAATAGAGCCGCCTATCCTGCTCAGGTGAACCACGCCCGCAGAGTACAGGTCGTTAATGAGGCGCCAGACCGTGGCGTATGGGGCGGCGGCCTGTCTGGAGAGCTCCCTTATAGTAAAAGACCTTTTAGGGTATTCAAGGAGAAGCTTGACCACCTTCCTGTGCCTGGAAATTTTTGTAAGAATGAGCCGGCCCGAGGACGCTCTCCTTTTTTCCCCCCTCCTGGGCTTCCCGAGCACCCTCTTCCTAATGGAATCCAGGGGCGCTGTCCCACTGGGCTCGATGGTCACCGAAACCTCATCGTCCACCTCCATCAGCCCTATGCCCAGACTCTTCGCTGTCTCTCTAAGCTTATCAGTGGACCTGGAGGCCGGAATAGCCAGGTATGAAAGATGGGAGCCGGAGGTGTAGTCTATCGCCCTTGCAATTCCCGACCTCAAATCGCCCATGCTTCCCTTTACCTCGACCATCACTATCCTGTCACCTTTTACGGCCACTAAATCAGGATACCTGCCTTTAACCCTTAAGGTCTCCCTCACCTCATATCCCGAGTCAATGAGGAACTCCACAACTCTCCTCTCCACTGCATCTTCCCCAGTTTTTTGTTGCGTTTTCATTATGAATAACATTATTCATTAACATAACATCATGTTTTGTAAAAAGCTGGAAGACTGATTGCTATAAGGCAGGCGAAAAGAGAAAGTTGAGTAGGCTATTACAGAGATGGCCCTCCTCACCAGCGCTTTAAGGATTCTAATGAATAACGGGTAGTGTCCCAATTCATACCGCATAATGGTACATTAAAAAATCGTGCCAAGTCCACAGGTGTTCTGTTACCTCTTCTAACATTGCCGGAGAAGTTTTTCTTTTGAACTCGTTGATGAAATCCCAGTAGAACTGGAAGAGATATATGGCACAAGACAATCTCCT
>BDTY01000121.1 GCA_002897955.1 archaeon BMS3Bbin15 | reverse complement strand
TGCTTTTTACTTGGATACAGCCTGAACTTATAACTTTTCATCATTTATATCCACTCTTCAGTATATAATTGTTGTTTTTATAAGTATATGAACTTTATGCTTATTTTCACCAATAAATTGAAATTTACGATTCATTATACCCTTAGCTAGAGGTATTTCAATATTTTTAAAATAGTAACGCATTCATCCAACGACTAAAGTCGTTGGTCTTCTGCGATGTTCTTCATAAATCTGACAAAAATTAACACTTTTTAAAGAAAGAGAAGGAGTTAATCCTCTGCAAATTCTTCCAGCGGAATAAAGTTCTCAACATCCTTTCCTCTTGCTTTAAAAATTTCTCTGGCAAGAATCCAGTAAATTATATTTAAGGCTTTCTTACCTTTATTGTTGGTGGGGATTATAATGTCAACACCCGAGGCAGAATTATCAGTATCACACAGAGAAACAACAGGAATACCTATATCAGCTGCTTCTTTAAGAGCCTGCTCATCACTCCTAGGGTCAGTTGCAACAAGCACTTCAGGTTCTATGAAGTCTTCAAAATTTGGATTTGTAAGTGTCCCAGGTATAAATCTTCCTGAAACATGCATGCATCCTACTAATTTAGCAAACTTTTCTATAGGCTTCTGACCATACTGCCTTCTTGATACCACAAGAATCTTTTCTGGATTGAATCTGACAAGAAACTTTGCTACCAGAAAAATTCTCTCATCAGTAGCTTTAACATCAAGAACATAAAGACCATCAGGTCTGACTTTATATATATAATTCTTCATATCTGCAGTCTTCTGCTGGGTACCTATATGGATTCCTGCAGCAAGATAGTTATCAAGGTTGGTAAGCTTTGTTTCCATTCCATTCCTCCTTATAATTTAGGTAATACTGCCATTCGGGCTCTTCCACCTAATTCTTCTGAAATCCTGATAAGTTCATTCAACTTTGCAATTCTCTCGCCACCCACTGTGCCTGCCTTAATTATTGGTATTCCAAAGGCTACAGCAAGGTGAGCTATAGTATCATCTGTAGTTTCACCAGAGCGATGGGAAATTACAGGTGTCATCTTCTCCTTTTTGGCAAGGTTAACAGCTTTATAAGTTCCAGAAAGTGTACCGCATTGATTGGGCTTTATAAGAACTGCATTAGTTGAATTGAGTTCTATGCCCCTCTCGATTCTATCAACATTTGTAACATATAAATCATCACCGCACACTATACAGTCAACCCGAGAGGTAAGCTTTCCAAAGGCTTCAAAATCATCCTCATCAAGAGGGTCTTCCACAAAGAAGAGATTATATTCTCCCACAAGGTCTACTATATAATCAATCTGCTCCTCTGTACTTCTTTCCTTACCTTCTCGCTTATAAATATAAACTTTCTTCTTTTCACTGTATAGCTCGCTGGCTGCAACATCTATACCTATACGAACTCCAACACCTGTTTCACTTTTAACATTATCACAGACATCTACAAGAATATCAAGTGCCTCTCTATCACCCAGGTCAGGTGCCCAGGCACTTTCATCACCCTTGCCAAGATTGGAGTTGTATTTTTTTGCTATGTATTCTTTAATCTTCCTGTGCACAAGAGCATTGGTGGCAACTGCTTCGGTAATATCTCTGGCACCTACAGGTATAACAAGAAATTCCTGAATATCAGTAGCCTTCTGGGCATGGACACCGCCGCCAATTACATTACCAATAGGATAGGGCAGTTCACTTGAAAGACTCCCACCCAGAAACTGATAAAGGGGTAAACCATAACTGGCTGCAGCAGCCTTTGCAGTGGCAAGAGACACAGCAACAGCAGTATTTCCACCTATATTTGAGAAGTTCCCAGTGCCATCAAGCTCGCTGAGAATAGAGTCAACCTCATACTGATTTGAGGCATCCATACCTCTGAGTTCAGGTGCTATTGTTTCTTCAACTTCAATAATGGCCCTGTCAACCCCTCCATCAGGAAAGGCAACAACTTCATATTTACCTGTGCTTGCACCACTTGGCGCTGCCACTCTGCCAAGTCCCAGCCTAGTATAAATGTCAACTTCAATTGTGAAATTACCTCTGGAATCAAGAATTTTCCTGGCAACAACATCTTCAATAAGGTCTGGATTCATTGTACTTCACCCATTAGCTTTTTTTCAGGCATGCTTCTCTTTACAGTCATAGGTATTATCCCTACATCAAGCTCCTTTATAGCTATTGTTATGGGGTCAACTGAATTCTTTGACACTTTTATCATAGGGGGCGCCCCCATTGAAATCTGGAGTGCTCTTGCACCTATAATGCGAGCTCTTTCATATCTTGTAAGCTTCAACTCATTACCTCCAAATCTTATATTTTAATGATTTTAAAGGAGAGCCCCGAAGAGCTCTCCAGAAATGGGGCCGCTGAGATTTGAACTCAGGTCACCAGCACCCCGAGCTGGTAGGATGGTCCAGGCTACCCTACGGCCCCTTTTTCCTGTAGTTTTATTACCTCATCTATGAAATCCCTGTGGCTCAACATCATTCTCCTGCAACAGTATCTTGTCACTCCAATCTCATCAAAAGCTTCTTTTGCATCCTTTCCCTGTCTGAGCTTCTCTGTAAACTCTTCATACTTATTGCCTATCACAGCACCACATGAAAAACATCTCACAGGTATTATCATAAATATCACCTGTAAGATTTCTGAACCTTGGCTCTTGCACCAGGCCCACCGTACTTCTTTGTCTCAACTCTTCTGGAGTCGCCCTTGAGTATAGTCTTGTCATAGCTCATAAAGATTTCTTTGAGTTTTGTGTTGTACTCTACAAGGGCCCTGCCGATTGCAGTTTTCGCAGCTTCTGCCTGACCCATGAAACCTCCACCACTAACTTTGAGATTTATATCCACCTGATATCTTGAATCTCCTGCAAGCTCGAGAACTTCCATAATCTTCATTCTTGCCAGCTCTGGTTGATAAAGTTCTACAGGAATACTATTGATTCTTATCTTCCCCTTGCCCTCCTTGAGGGTGGCTTTTGCAATAGAAGTCTTTCTTTTCCCACTTTTCTGAATTAAAACCATCAATATCACCTCAGAATCGAGCACCTAAAAGTCTGCTCAGTTCTCCCAGCTTAATATATTTCGGAACACTAAGCTTCTTATATGTTGAATCTTCCAGTACAATCTTTGCTGTATCAGAATACTCTTCAGGAATACCTACATAAACTTTAAGTCTCTTATAAGCTTTTCTACCCTTTTCCTGCTTGTATGGTACCATACCTCTAACAGTCCTTTTAATTATTCTATCTGGGCGTTTCGGGAAAAAGGGACCATGTCTTGCCGGATTCACAAGGCTTCTCCTGTTTATCCTGTGCATATATTTTTCAAGGATATTTTTCTTATTGCCCGTTATTATAGCTTCTTCAGCATTAACAACAATCACATCCTCATTACTAAGGATATCTTTAGCCACATTACTTGCAAGCCTTCCAAGAACAACCCCTGACGCATCGAATATCTTCATGAGAATCACTCCATTATCCTTATACCTTTACCATCTGGGATTCTGTCAGCCAGTTCGGTGAGACTCAAACACTCTCCGCCTGAATTCATAATCTTCTCTCTTGCCTTTTTCGAAAAAGCATAAGCAGCCACAGTAACTTTGTGATTTATTACACCGGAACTAAGAACTTTACCTGGCACAGCTACAACGTCACTTTCAGCAGTATACCGTGCTATTCTGCTTATATTAACCTCTGCGGACCTGGAAGCCGAGCGTGAAAGCCTTCTCGCCATCTCCCTCCACATTTTTGAATTATTTTTATGAGACCGCTTTATTATATCCTCTATTATACCCAATATAACCACATTTTTACTGCTCTTTCTCATCTTTGCACCTCCGGCAAGACAATACTTCGAGCATGGCAGTGCCACAACTCTCTGACATCATCATTTATCAATTTACCTAATGTCAGGGTTAGACTCTTCATTCACGTACTCAAACTTTATGAAATTTTTCTCACATAAAAATCAGGTTATAAGGTAATAGTAACATACTCCCCTTATGCTTTCCTTCTTCAAATATTTGAACAGCATATTATAGTAAATAAACATTCTAAGATGATTCTTTTTTATTGTATATCCTCTGTCCTCCAGCCGGGTTATAATATCCTTTATTGTAAGCTTTTCACACCCTTCAAAAACGCTTAAAATCGTCTTAACTTTAGTATGAGAGTTTCTGAACCTCTTCATTAAGCTCCCTCACTCAACTTTATTAATATATACTTGGAATTCCACATATATAAAATTTGTTTGATAGAATATTACAAAAAAAGTGAGTAACTAACTTTTTTTATAACCGTTAACCTTCCCAGAGGTACCATGCAGATTCACACTACCTTTCCGGAAGGAGTCAGATATCTCTGCAATATTGAAGAATGCAATGGATGCTGCACACTTTTTGAAGACATCAGAATTTATGAAGATGAAATTAAAAAGTTTGAAGCAATGGGATATAGCAAATTTTATGAAATACGTGAAAATGGCAATTTTTTGAAGCATCCATGCCCTTTTCTAGAAGGAAAGTTCTGCAGTCTTCATAAAAAATCAGGAAAATTAAATAAATTCTCAACATGCAGAAAATATCCTTTTTCTGCTGTTATGCTCAGGAATAAAAATATTGTTGTGGATGTGAAATGGGCATGTTCTGGTGTATCTCTCGAAAAAGGGGAGATTATTGATAAAAAACTTCTCCTTAAAGAATTTCTCCAAGCAGAGAACCCGCCTCTATCCTCTCAGGATGAGGTGGTTTACTTTCACAATCCAAGCAGACAAAAAATAGAGTGGGAAGCTCTGGAAAAACTCTATTCTATTATTTCTGATGCGCTTATAAAAGAGAATATCAGTATATATAAGAGCATTTTACTCCTGACAGGACTGGTAAGGAAAATCGGGTCAGAACTCGGTTCAAAGCCACTGGTAACCACAGGAAATCTAAGCTCTATTGAAGATTTCCTGCAGAACTACGATGTAGAAGAATTTATAGAGCAGACAAGAACCGGGACACCTATCGATATGGACTTTATTGGCTTTTCATCCATTCTCAACAGTATCTTTGAGTTTGAGATAAACCCTGAATATGCTGTGAAGAAACTTGGCATAAAGATTGGAGGAGAAAAAAAGTGAATTTTAATGACAATCTTCATGACATATTCACACAGCCCTTAAGCCTGAAAGCTTCAGAACTTATGAAGTACTACCTTATTCAGAATCTCAGAGAAAGTCTGACAAAACCATGGGATTTTATCTCAACCTATTTCTGGAGTCTTGGAGTGGCAGGTATGATAGATTATATAGCAAGGCTTGATGCCTTCAAAACAACCAGCATGGTAACAGATGTTGAAGTCAGAAAGGCAGTGAGAATTGTCGACTTTCTGAATAAACATGTATACACCTACAGAGATTTTGCCTTTGAAATATACCCGAACCTTGGCATGAAATATCTTCAGTTCTTTATTGCAGGTTCTGACTCAGGTCTGGGAGGATACTGACACTTCAGACTTTGGAAAATTCCTGTGATTGTTAACAGGCATCAAGATAACCGGAGATTAATTATGCAGGCTTTCTTTGACCTTGAAGGTCCTCTTTCACCACAGGATAATGCCTATGAGGTTTCAGGCTTAATCAGAAATGGATATAAAATTTTTGAGATAATTTCAAGGTATGATGACATACTGACTCTCGAGAGCAGAGCAGGTTACGAGCCGGGCGATACTCTAAAGCTTATAGTACCATTCCTAGTTTATCACAATATAACTGATAATGACATTAAAAGTGTGTCTGAGAAGGCGAAGATTATACAGGGGGCAAAGAGGCTTATCTCAGAGTTAAAAGCCGGGAGATGGAATGTCTATATAATTTCAACAAGCTATATACAGCATGCTATGAATATAGCAGAAAAGCTTGAAGTAAAGCCTGAAAATGTAGCATGTACAGAGCTTGACCTTGAGAAATTCAGAGGACTTGAAGGTATAGAGCTTGTGGCTGAAGTTGAGGACAGGATTCTTGAACTTCCCAAAAAGGCTGGTGATGATACTATTAAGGAGCTTCTTGACAGTTTTTTCTTCAAAGAATTTCAAAAGACAGAGTTAGGGAAGGTTTTCAATGAAATTGAAGTTATGGGAGGAACAAGAAAGGCTACAACTCTCAGGGAGTTTTTAAAAAGAGATGGCGGAGAAATCAAATCTTCTGTTGCCACCGGAGATAGTATAACAGATTATAAAATGCTCAGGGAGGTTAAGCGGAAAGGTGGTTTAGCCATAGTTTTCAATGGTAATTCTTATTCACTCCCCTATGGTGATATTGCCGTTGCCTCTGAGAGTCTTTACTCACTCAAACCTTTATTCAATGCCTTCTCTGAAGGGAGCAAGAGTAAAGCAGTTGAAATTGCCGGGTTTAAAAATAACCGGAAATATGCTGTAATCGGAAAAAGCAGCCCTGATGACCTGCTTGAAATACATTCAAAATATAGAAAACTTGTTCGAGGCGAGGCCTGGAAACTTGGCTAAAAAGATAAAAGGAAATTATAATATATTGTGATGTGACCACACCCAAAATTTTAATTTTAAAAGGAGGAATTTTATGTTATGAAGCTTTTTCGGGTAGGAGAAAGGAAAATAATAAATATTCTGGAAGAGTATTTTAATCCCTGCAGCAATGTCGATACTGGTATAGGAGACGATGCAGCAGTTCTGAAAATAAATAAAAGACTTATTGTGGCGAGCAGCGACATGGTCAGAGAAAAAACCCATGTCCCGCGTGAGATGTCTCCATGGCAGGTGGGCTGGTATTCTGTAAATGCCTCCCTCAGCGATATTGCATCAATGGGTGCCCTGCCATCAGGCATCCTGCTCTCTCTTGGCTTAAGGGAAGATATGAGAGTAGAAGACCTGAGAGAATTCGCCTCAGGTATTAAAGAAGCCTGCAGATATCATAATACATGTGTAATCGGAGGGGATACAAAGGCACACAGTGAACTTACAGTCGTTGTTACAGCTCTTGGAGAAGCAGATAGGGTTATGAGAAGGGATTCAGCCAGAATAGGAGATTTAATATGTGTAACTGGAAAAATAGGGGAAGCTGCCGCTGGCTTTTACTGCCTTGTTAATAAGCTTGATATTCCCGAAAAAGAGTATCTCTTAAAGGCAGCATTCGAGCCAATAGCAAGGGTCAGGGAAGGTAATATTATAGCAGAGTATTCAAAATGCTGTATGGATATAAGTGACGGCCTTGCTTTTAGCCTCTATGAAATAGCAGAGAAAAGCAACTCTGGCTTTGAAGTTTTTGAAAAAAAAGTTCCCAGAAGCAGGGGAGTGAAGAAGGTAAGCCATCTTGTAGACATACCAGAAAGAGAGATTATATTTCATAAAGGCGGAGATTTTGAACTTCTTTTTACAATAGATAAGGGGGATTTTGAGCCGTTGAGGAAAGCCCTTAGCGAGAGTGTTGAAATCACGCATATAGGTTATATTACGGGTGCTGGAAGAAAACTTATAACTGAAGACGGTGGAGAGGTTGAGCTACCCGGAAGAGGATATGAATCCTTCACATAATAGTTATGCCTCCCAACCACTGGCAAAAATTAGCATCTACAGCTAACTCTCTGCATCTATCACATTGAAAAATATACCTGACTGTTAACTTTATAATCTTATGTGGTATCAGATATTTAATCTTTCTGGACATGTTAACAGAATTGTTGACATACACATGCGAAGATTGTTGTAAAATTTATAATAATGTTTACATTCGGTATATCTAGATTAAAGAATAGGTGGAATGTTCCCAATCTTTTTTTAGGACATTTCACCTCCAACCTTTCAATTATAAGCGGTTGATTGAGGGATGATTTTTCAGTTATTTTTGAAAATGCGCATATATGTAATATATATTGTTTAATTAAATTGGAGTATGATGGATGCAGTTATGCAGCCACTATTATTTGACAGAGAGGCTGGATTATGGTAAAAAGAAATAGAAAAAAAAGAAGTTTTGTAATAAGACCAACAATAGATATTCTCGAAGGCCATACTCTGGAAGACCTAACCAAGAAATCGTTTCTGACACCTTCGCAAATACAGGTGCTTCAGCTTCGTTCTGAAGGATATATCCAGAATGAAATTGCAAAAATAATGAATATTTCCCGTTCCAATATAAGCATAACTGAAAAAAGAGCGAGACATAATCTTGAAAAAGCAATGAATACAATAAGAATCTTTGAGATGATAGCACCGATAATTGTAAAAATAGGAAAAGGCACAGACCTCTTTGATATTCCAAAGCTTGTTTTTGATAATGCAGATAAGGCTGGTATAATTGTCGAATATAATGCTATCCAGCTTACCGATATGATAAGGGAAAAAATGTGGAGGAAACTCAGAGGCAGAGAAATTGTTGAAGAATTTACAATCACAATACTCAGAACAGGCAGGGTTGTGGTAGAATGACACTAAATATTTAAATGAAACCAAATATTCTCCTGTTTTTAATCCACTACCTACACAACTGAGATAGTCAGTCTCTTTTATCGCCAAGATTTTTGTTATTCCCTTATACCAAATATAAACCTATTTGAGTAGATTTAGGAAATTTTATGATAATGTACACAATATTAAGAAAATTAAATATAAAATAATAAATTTGTATAAAATATTGCATTAAATCATATAACAAAATAAATTTTGAGTGTTTTTCTCAACTACTTTTATATATATCTCATTTCATAAAATTAATTACAAAAAGCTGGAAAAATCGTTTCTGAATAGAATAAACAAATGAGACAGGTGGCATTTTATGGAAAAGCTGAAATCGATAAATACATCACACGGTGCTGGATACTCTAAAGAAAGCAGAAAACGGAATATAAAATGGCAGGATAACTTTATGTGTACATAAATATTCACATAAATAAAATATCTCGCCGTTTTGTTAACATATACGTTAAATTCTATCGGAAGATTTTTATTTGGAGAATGTATTTAAATTTTTGTGAAAATACAGGAGGAACAGAGATGAAAACAAGGATTAATACTGAAAAAGCATGGAACTCTGGCAGAATAGTTCACCGGGGGAGTTATATCAGCCTTATCATGAAAGCACTTATTATATTAACCTTACTTACTATTCCACTTCTCACTTCAGGATGCACAACTAATAACAAAGAGGACAGCATAACTGTCCTTGCTGCTGCAAGCCTTACTGAAGCATTTCAGGAGCTTTCCCATGATTTTAAAGCAAAGTACCATATAAAAGTGGAGCCTGACTTCGCAGGGTCAAATACACTTGCTATTGACATAGAACATGGTGCCTATGCAGATGTGTATGCCTCAGCCAACGAGAAGTATATGACCGACTTAATAAAGCGAGGTTATGTGAATAAGAGTATTGCCTTTACAAGAAACAAGCTTGTGCTTGTAGTACCTAAAACAAATCCTGCCAACATAACAAGCGTTGCTGACCTGCGCAGAAATGTAAAGCTTGTGATTGCCAACAGAGGTGTACCTGTTGGGATATATACAAGAAAGGCACTTTTAAATCTGGACTCAATATATGGTAATGGCTTTGCAAACCAGGTTCTTTCCCATGTGGTGTCCGAGGGTATTGATGTCAAAGGTGTCCTGACAAAAGTTGTTATGGATGAGGCAGACGCAGGCTTCGTATATTCTTCAGATGCTCTAACTGCAAATGGCAAAGTTAAGGTAATAGAGCTTCCAGAAAATGGCGGTGGAGTTTCCCCGAAATACTATATTGGTATACTCACAGGCTCTAAAAATCAGAAAGATGCCAGGAAGTTTATCAACTTTATTCTATCTCCTGAAGGAAGAAAGATATTGAAGAAATATGGATTTGAGGCCGAAAAATGAAGCTATTTGCAGCAATATGCACCCTTGCCGGCGTGATAGTGGCAGCCTTCATTTTCTTTCCGATTATTTCAGTGCTAATAAATGCCTTCCATGCACCACCAGCGCTACTGCTAAGCCATGACACTGTGGCTGCAATTAAACTCAGCCTGATAACTGCCACTCTATCAACGCTGATAATTTTTATACTCGGCACCCCTTTGGCCTACTATCTGGCAAGAACCAATTCTGCCTTTTCCAGAGTACTTGACCTTTTCCTCGGCCTGGAAATGGTTCTTCCGCCTGCTGTGGCTGGTATTGCTCTTCTCGCCGCCTTCGGCAGAACTGGTCTTCTGGGTAGGTATCTTGCAGAGTTTGGCATAACTCTACCTTTCACCACCGCTGCTGTGGTTATTGCCCAGACCTTTGTAGCACTACCTCTATATGTCAACCCTGTACGTGCTGGCTATGCAAGTGTAAACAGAAACCTTGAAGGAGCCGCCTTTACACTGGGTGCTTCCGAACTTTACACTTTTTTGAAGATTTCTTTTCCACTGGCAAGAAATGCCACTTTAGCAGGAGCTGTTATGAGCTGGTCTCGTGCAATGGGTGAATTTGGTGCAACCATAATGTTTGCAGGGAATTTTGTGGGCAGGACGCAGACAATGCCACTGGCTGTATATTCTGCTCTGCAGGTGAGTTTCAACAAAGCCATGGTAGTTGCAGCTTTGTTAATCATACTATCTTTAGTGATTCTAATTGCATTCGAAGCAATCAGCAAAAGAAGTAGCAAAAGGAGTGATTCAAATGCTTGATATGCATATATTTAAACATCTCCCGAAGTTTGAGCTAAAGATAAGGCTCAAAATGCAAAATGGAATTCTTGCAATTCTGGGAGAAAATGGGTTTGGCAAAACAACCATATTAAAGGCGATTGCTGGCCTTATTACACCGGATGAAGGTTATATCAACCTCGATAACACTGTAATTTTCAACTCGAAATCGAATATAAACCTCCCACCCCAGAGACGTAATATAAGCTATGTATTCCAGGAACTTGCACTCTTCCCCCATATGAGTGTATATGAAAATATAGCCTTTGGATTAAAGGTGAAAGGCTACCCTGCAGTTAAGATAAAAAAGGAAGTCAATAATATGATGCAAACCTTCAAACTTGAAGATTTCAGTTCTTATTTACCTGGTGAAATTTCAGGCGGACAGCAGCAGCGTGTAGCTTTAGCCAGAGCGCTGGTGGCCAAACCAGAGATTTTTCTATTAGATGAACCCTTCTCTTCCCAGGACCCAGAATCAAAGAGAAAAATAAGAGATGAAGTTAAAACCATCCTCAATAAAATATCAATACCAACAATCCTTGTTACTCACGATTTTCAGGATGCCATTACACTTGCTGAGAGAGTATGTACAGTTACAAAAGATAAAGAGCACCACATACTGCAGGACATACATATTACAGAAAATGACTTCCTATCCTCAAAACATGATTTTCAAGGCAAGGCAGAAGCAGTATTTTCAAATGATACAGCATAGAAAAACAGTCTTACCTGCCTGAAATTATAAATAACATATATTTGGTATATCCTTCTGTTTACATCTGTAGCCAGATTATAACATTTTGTCAACAATATCGTTAAATAAAAACAAAAATTTTTTATGCTTATAATGTGTTTGAAACTTTGTACATTTTTAAAATTGAAACATAGCATATTAGAGGTGTAAATAATGAAGATAAAAATTGATGGTGCAGAAGCGAAGGTAGTTTTTGAAGCATGTCACCTTGTGCCTGGAAATGGTAAATGCAGCCGTTTGCATCCACACTTCCATAAAGTAAGTGTTGTAATTGATGGTAGTCTATCTTCTAAAAGAAGAGTTTTGCACCTTTACAAATTAAAATATATGATTCTGGAAATATGCAATGAACTGGACGGAAAAGTGCTTCTGGCACAATATCCAGAAAATATCATGCATGTGGAAAAAAACAGTAACTCTGTAAAAGTTTCAGTTAACGGAAAGACATACTCTTTACCAGAGGAAGATGTGATGCAACTCCCTATTAGCTCTCTGAATACTGAAGACATGTGCCTGTACTTTTCAGACAGAATAATACGCGGCATAAAGGATGAATTTGATATTTCAAGAATAAACTGGGTTGAGGTTATATTTGACGAGGGTCATGGACAGATTGCGGCAAATAGAGTAATCCTCAGTCAGTCACCCACGGCTAAAGCACGTCAGACTGTGTGAAAACTCCATTTAATTAATTATCTGACAACGTGTTTTTATCCAAAACTATTTATACCATAAATATATATTAAATATATATGGAAAGAGTAAAACCAGTAATGCAAACAGAGTTGAAAATAAATGGGATTGTAGGTTTTATGCGAAAGAAAGTCACGCCCTTTGGCACTGGTGCCAAAGTAGACTGCCTTAAGGAGTACCTGGGTAAAACAGTTTATCTTGTGATTACAAACGAATGAAGAGATACTGGAGAAGGTTGCCATGAAATACATTAAAGGTATTGATAGAAAACAGGTGGTATTGTTCCCAGAAAGGATAGATGAGTATATTGAGGATGACAATCCTGTACAGTTTGTAGATGTTTTTGTAGATGGGTTGGACTTAAATGAGCTTGGATTTAAACATGCTGAACTCGCAGACACAGGGCGTCCAC
>BDTY01000120.1 GCA_002897955.1 archaeon BMS3Bbin15 | reverse complement strand
TCTTCCCTTTTTCACAAAATCTCTGAGGAACTTTAACTCGTCATCTTTAAGGTGTATTCTTATCATGGAGACAGTATAGTATTTGGAGATTATAAAGTTGTCCCAAAATTAAGTTGCTGAGACACTACTATACAAAAAGTCGACTCACCTTTTGACCTTCGAATCTACGAAAACAAGGATTGAAACAGGGGCACAGCAGCAGTACCGTGCTCTTGCTTTTTATGTTGCATAACACAATCTACGAAAACAAGGATTATAACTGGAAGCCTTCATACAGATTACACTAAGTTTTAACGTTAGTTCTTATAGGGATAGAAAATAGCATTTTTGATGGATAGTTCCATAGAAGTTAATAACTAAGGAAGAAGGTTCTCTTTATTTACGCCTGCGGAGAGAAAACCTCTACTATATGTTCCTGCTTCGGCAGTAAGAGCAAGGCAAGTATTCTCAAGATTCTCAAGAAATAGGTAAAACATTTAAATGATATTGGTATAGCTATATTATAATATAACTTAAAAATTATTGATGGTTGATTAATATGAGTGATATGAATGTCCAGGGAGGATACGGCTATAGAGAAGTCCTGGATTTTTATTTTGATGACATCTTTAATGCTATTCTCTCTTTTCAGAAGCCACTGGTATCGTCCTATGAATTTTTAAAAAAGAAACACATGGCATATAAATACAAAAAACTTATTGAACTCAAAAATTTGTCTGAGAGCGAAAAAGAGAAGTTGATTTCAGAGTTTCTGGCATGCCTGCCAGAAAGAGCTTCTATAATGGCTTATTATGAGTCTTACGATAGAATTATTGAGGTTTTTTCCACTCATCTGGGAGACGCTGCCGAACTGCTTGAGGAAATAAATAGTGTGCTTACTCCCCAGGAACAGGAGAAGATTATTAAAATCCAGATGCAGAAGAATGAAGGCATTATAAACTCTGTGAGGAAGAGTCTTTTTGAGGTGATTCTTGAAGCTGAAGACCCGGAGAAGGTTATTCTTATAGACCAGGCCCTTGCTATGGCTGAAAAGCTTATTGAAGAGTCGCTGAAGGAAAAGGATGAACCCAGGAAGCTGGCATATTTTCTTCATCTTCTGGTTCTGCTTCTAAGGATAGAGGGAATTAATAGGGAGTTAACAGATTATGAGGTGCTCTATGAAGATATAGCTATTATCTCAGGAGAGCTTAAAGCCAGACTTTCTGAGTTTCCCGAAGGTGCTCTGGAGCTTATTGCCACAGGGTAAAAAATAGATGGTAGTTGCAGTTTTTGACACAAATCTGGTAATCTGAGCTGTACAAAAGAATTGTGAAGGAGATAAAGGATGTGAATTTTAAGAGTTTTATGGATTTTGAAATTTTTTTGCGAGGCATGTTCTTTGAATATTGAAGAGGAGATAGTAATTTTCACCAATGATTCTGATTTCTATAAAAAATCTAAAAAAGCTTTGAAAATTTTGAATTGTCTACCAGATTTTAAGGATAAAAAAATAAAAGTCGAGAAGGTTGAATGAGCAGTCCTGTGAACTACTACTCCTTGCAGGTTCAGAGGTATGTTTATACTCTCTTTCTGGTTCCTTTATATACTCTCTTCTTACCCTGAGTATTACAAAACCTTTACGTTATATGCGGAAGGTTCGGGCTGCGTTTCACAGCCCTTATGCCTCCTAAGGTAGCTCCTCGGAGCTGATGATAAAGGGCAACCCAAAAGGGATGAAACTATTCCAATTACCTATGAATAATGTTAAAATTAAGGTTAAGGATATGAAATTCAATGTTACTATAGAGGAGGATGAAGAAGTAGGAGGCTATGTGGTTAGCTGTCCTACTTTAGTGGGGTGTCACTCTCAGGGAGATACAGTAGATGAAGCCTTAAAAAACATTAAGGAAGCTATACAGGCATGTCTTGAATCATTATCTGAAGATGCAGAGAAGGAAGCTACCTTCAAACCTTCTTCTAAAGTTGTAGAAGTTGTGGTTTGATGTCAAGGCTACCAATCATTTCTGGAAAAGAAGCTACCAAAGCCTTTTCCAAAATAGAATGGTACCCTAACAGACAGGTTGGAAGCCACTTAATTATGAGAAAAAAAGGTTTAAAAATTACACTTTCTATTCCACAACATAAAGAGCTAAAACCAGGATTGTTAAGAAAGCTTATAAAGGATGCTGGACTAACTGCAGAAGAGTTTATTAAATTATTATAAATCATATTCTACTTTTTTATCTTTTATAATACTATAATATTTTATTTATTTCTACTAAGAAGGTTCTCTTTTTTTACCCCTTCACATATTTTCCCTTTCCAACTCTTTTAATCATTCCTCTTCTTATGAGCCTGTACACGGTTCCTCTTATTGCCGGTTTTGAGTGTTCTGGCAGGAGTTCGTATAGTTTCTGGAGGGTAGTGGGTTTTGTCAGGGCATCAAGCACCTTTTCGTTCAGGGATTTCTCCACGGCTGCCGTGCATATCCACCTCTCAAACAGCCTGTCTTTAATTATGTATTTTCCTCTTTTCATCTTCTCCACGACCTCCTTACCTATAGTCCTCTCAGGTAGGTTGTGGCTGCGTTGGTTTCGACCTCTGCTTCTCTGGCTATTTCCGCGGGTTCTTTTCTTTGCCTTTTGCCATGGCTACGATTATCCTCCTTTCTGTACTGCTGAGCCTGCTGAACTCTTCCTGGAAGATAACGTTTCCCTCTTCCTCTATAGGGTCCTTGCTGGAGTCATCATTCAGCAAGTCTCTGCAGGTCTTTTTTCTCACAATTTTATATTTTTATCTCCCAAAATGTTAACTTAAAAAAAGTAGAAGAATTGTAGGAAAGGATATCCTGCTGTTGCTGCCTGCTGTTAATAGTAAGATAAAGCCCTGACAAGCTAATTTCAAATAAAAACAGTTTGTAAGGTTAGCTTTTCGGAGGGTATTACAATATTTTTTTAGTTTTTTCAACAATCATTTGTTTAGTTGTGTGAAATAGGCCCCAAAAACAGATAATTGGGTTTTTTGTTTCAGAGGAGAGAAGTTTTTCATCTTCGGGTGTTTTCTGGTTGTATGATTCTCTTTTCTTTCGGAGTAGCATGAGGGAGTGTCACTCCCTTCCTCCAATCGAATATATGCCACTGCATCCTTTCTAATTATCACTGTGCCAAACTCCTCTTCCAGGAGATACTCATACTTGTTATAAAAGTCTGTATGCATATCTCCAGTGAGTATTTCACCATTGAGCAGGTTTACTTTTACCTGCTTGCCATTAAACTGCTGTATGTATTTACCTAAGTTTTGCCTTACCTCTGGCTTTGCCTTTTGGTTTGTTTGTTGGGTTCTTTTTCTTCTCTTGCTTTTCTCTCACATTCCCGCATTTGCCCTTGTTATCACTTTCTCTATTTCTTGGAAGGTTTTGGTAAATTTCTACTTCTTCCCGGTTTCTACCATCTTCATAATCTTTTCTGGGTCTCTGTAAAACTCAAGAATCATTCTGCTAACTTCTCTGAAATCAGTCATATTGTTTTCGGCCATCCAGTCAAGAACCTTTTTTCTTCTCTCTATTTCACCCCATATCTCTGATTCATATAACCATATCGCGGTTTCACCTTTGTTTGCAAGAAGCTTATTCAGGACATCACTTTTACCAAGAAATTCAAAGCTATCGCTGGGCTGCTTCCATTTAAAAACATCTGAGGTCTCAAGCTCACCTCCAGTGCTTACTCCCACAACCTCAACAACATTCAAAAGCCTTCTTGAAGGTTTGTCATCCATCTTAACCTGTTTCAAAAAGCAAACTATATCAAGAGCTTCAAGAAGAGATGGAGAGAGACTGATAGGAGGTGTTGTAAGCCTCCTTATAAGAGACTCTATACTGTCGCTGTGGATTGTTGCAAGACCTGCATGTCCGGTTTGCCATCCCCTGAAAGAGAACGTACGCCTCTGCACCTCTAACTTCGCCCACAATTATATAGTCAGGTCTCTGTCTGAGCGAGCTCTTCAGAATATCAAACATTGTGACCTCGCCATACCGTCTTCCCATGCTGTCAGGAGTACCATAGCCAGGTCTGGCAACTGCCGGAATCCAGTGTTCATGGGGAATATTGAGTTCAGCAGTATCTTCAATGCTCACAATCTTGCTATCAGGAGTGATGAAAATAGAGAGTACATTCAAAAAGGTAGTTTTTCCTGTGGCTGTGCCTCCTGAGACAAGAACCGAAGCCCTGTTTTCTATAGCAAGCCAGAAATATGCCAGAATTTCGGAATTTATTGTACCGTTAAGTATTAAATCTACAGGAGTTAGAGGAGTTTCCCTGAATTTTCTTATTGTGAAAGTCGGGCCGTTTCTTGTAACATCATTCCCATAGGTTGCCTGTACTCTGGAACCGTCGTAGAGGCTTCCGTCCATGAGAGGCTCTGCAACGGATATATGCCTTCTGCACCACTGTGCAAGTTTAATAACAAAAGATTCAAGCTCTTCTTCAGCCTCAAACATAATATTTGTTCTCATAGAGCCATAGTTTCTGTGGGTGACATATATGGGTATTCCGACTCCATCGCAGTGAATATCCTCAAGATAAATATCATGCATTAAACTATCAACTCTTCCATAGCCTGCCAGGTCTCTCAGGAGATAGTAAAATATCTTTTTTCTGGATTCAGGAATGATTTTTATACTGTACTTCTTAAGAATCTCCTCCATCTTGCTGTTCATATACTCTTTTATAATTGGAGAAGTCTTTAATCCAAAAAAATCAACATCCAGAATCTCTGAAATCACACCTTTAACCCTGCCAAGGGTTCTTTTCTCACTTTCAGCCAGAACAGGTTCTTTGACTTCGTATACAATATTTGCTTCCTCAGGTTTGTATACTATTTTGATGTAAGAGAAGGGTTTAACTATTGGATATAGAATATCAACAGACTTCAAATCCTCTTTAGTTTCTGGCATGAGCTTTCTCTTATTGAATCTAAGTCTTCTTAAAATTCTTTCATTCATCTCTGGTTATATTCTATTATATAGATTAAATAGTTTTTCACCTGTATATAATATACCCGGAGCTGTTTACAGCAATAAAGTGTGAGTTATCCCTGCTGTCTATAACTCCAGATGAAGTCACACCATAGGGAAGCGAGGTGCTGGCGGAAGATAGTCCATTGGAGGAAACTGCATTAATACGGCTTCCGTCTATTTTTACTCTGTAATTCTCCGTACCCACTTTTTCAGGAAGGTAGAAGGTTATATTCACAGGAGGTTCGCCAGAATAATTAATTTCTCTCGAGGTTTCGTCGGCAATGATTACAAGTCCAGCTACCTTTGCCGCTATACTTTTGAGTGTTTCTGAGTTGGAGGCTTCAGAGTATTTCACGCTAATCTGGCTGAAGTAGTATATTGTTGATGATACAATAAAGAAGCCAAAAAGTGCTAGCAGTACAAAAGTTGTCACCTTCATGTTAAAACTCCACCTGCACGTTTATTTTATCTATTGTGGTGTTATAACCCATATTATCAATTTTTATTGTATAATAACCCTTGGGAGCAGATGAGTTTCCCACAATATCAACCATTGTGCCAGAGTAGTTTACAATTATTTTTGTGGTGTATTTTCCTCTTGGTGATTTCTCGCCCTGAAGCTCAAGCCCCTGCTGTTCTACTGATGAACCAGCCTCAACCAGCTCTGCATTACTTTCCATACTGTAAGCAATATAATCATTGCTGGCATTCACTTTAAGCCTGCCTTCAGGGATATGTATTTTTATAAAATTTCTGCTTCCTTTACCTTCATGAGACACCATATCTATAGAAGCCTTGAGAACCTTCATATCTCCCTTAACTCCTTCAAAGGTTGCCACGTCCTTATATTTCCTGAGATATGATAATCCCCAGATGTAGGTGGAGAGCATCATAACTATGAGTATGCTGAAGATTAGAAGAGAGGAGATTACAACATTAACAGCTCTGGAATTCATCCCATCACCCTGAGAACTATCCAGGTAACAATATCACCATAAACTAGAGAGAGTATAAAACCAAGAGTTATTGGAATTACAAAGGGAAGGGCAGGGGTGACCCAGACCTCTTTGCTGCTTTTACCTGTGGTGCCCAGTTCCATGAGATTGGCATTCTGGAATATATTAATCTCACCATCTCTTGCAATAACAGCCTCGAACTCCTTAACATCCTTTTCCTCTCTTTTATAACCGATAAATAGGAGTACAACCTCCTTTAAACTTCTAATCTCTTTTATATTCGGGATATTCTTTATGAAGAATATCAGAGGAAGGAAGGCAGAGAGGAATACAGAATTTGCAAAAACGCTCAGGAAGAAGAGAGGGAATAGGGAAAAAGTTGTGAATGGAAAAAGAGGAAACATTGCTGCTATACCCATAAAAATCTTACCATCCCCTCCTCCCATAGTACCTGTATAATATAAAATATATGCAACCAGAAAGCCTGATGCAGAGGAAATAATGAGGAATTTCAATATTTCATATGAACCTGAAATGAAAAATTCATAAATATTAAAAATAAAGCCCATAACTACAAGGCTCAGCCAGCTTTTGTTGTCTATCTCTCTGTATTTATAATCCAGAATTGAAGCGTATAAAAGAACAAGTAATGTTGCGAAAATCTTCAGATATTCGATTTCATGCATATTTACGGGAGGCAACTAATTCACCTCGGTCAGACTGGATGTAATAGGTAGAGGAGATGTGTTAACACTTAAACCTGTGCTGTCCCCACTGCCAAGTATAGTGTTAACCTGAGCACCAACCTTCTGGATAGGTGCCTGTGTGATAATAAGTTTGTCATCAGCATATTTTGCTATTGCATAGAGGGTTTTACCGGCAGTTAGCGAGATATAGTTTGTTATTGTTTTTTCTGGCTCAAGCCTGGGATATGTTGCCTTTAAAGCGCCATCCTCGTAAACCTTTATGTCGTATAAAGTTACAGTACCTGTATTCTTTAGTGTATAACCCACTGTATTGGCGGATTCAATTCTCAGACCTGCAAAGAGCCTTGATACATCCCCATTAGTCTTCCCTTCAACCCCTGTGGAGACTCCATTCCACAAACTTTCATACCATATCCATGAGGCATATGCAGCCGAAATAGCTATCACAACAAGTAGGAGAGTGGCTATTACAGGTGAGATACCTTTATTACTACTGTAACTCATATCTATCACTTGCCCTTTCAATAGTTGTTATATATATAACATCACCAGAATTTAAGTTACCATTGTATGTGAAAACCCACAGGCTGCTTACATCCAGAGTATTGTTTTCACCTACTTCTGTATAATTTATATAGACTTTAATATTATGAAGAGTTCTTCCACCTGTATTCTGGATATAGATTTTTGCAGGCGAAGATGGGTCAACTCTTATCACCTTCACTCCGGCTGTTAGGCCTGTAATGTCCTGTTTTACAGTGGCTCCCGCTGAAGCTTCAGTTTCTTCCTTGACTGAAGAGTAGAAGTGGTATAGACTTATTCCCAGGGAGATTGCAAGAAGCACCAGCAGCAGTGTGGCAATCACCTGAGATATACTTTCATTGGATGTTAAATTTCTTTTTTGCATCTGTAACTTGCTCCCTCTTCTGTTGTAACCTGAAGTTCATACTCTCCGGGAGAGGTAATAAGAGATGTTTGAATTTCACCTGCTGTATTTGCATCAAGATAACTCAGTCTGTTTTTCTCCAGCACTTTATTTACATAGAGTGTAATATTTGTAAGCCTGACGTTCCCGTTGTTCTGAACCACAACATATATATTCCCTGACCTGTTTACCAGGTCGAGAATTTTAATACCTGCCTGTAACTCTCTCGTAAGAGATGTGCTACTTCCACTCCCCTCCTGTTTAGCCATTGAACTGAATGAAGAGGTGAATGCGTAGAAGGAAACTGCTGCAGCTATAGTTATTACAACTATGAGCAGAATGCTTATTATAGGGCTTACAGCTCTCATCTTATCCTCCTGCAACAATACTTTTTACAGCCTCGGCTCCCTGAGAAGCAATAACTTTAATAGTATATGTTTTTCCTTCGACAGATATCTTTGATGTGTTGATTTCACCCAGTTTTCCTTTTTTAAGTGTTATATCTGCAGTCCTGTATAACTCTCCATTCCCATATACTGTGAAGTTGCTAAGTTCGATATTGCCAAGATTTCGTATATATATTGTGGAATTACCGGAGGTATTTACGTATACATCCTCAATTTTTAGTACTCCAGAAAGCTCCAGCATAGCCTGACCAGAGAGTTTTCCCCCACTTCCCTGCACGGCATTCTGAATACCGGAAAACCATGAATAGAAAACTGTAGCAGCGCCAATGGCAATAATCACAAGAATTAAGACAGATATCACAGGAGATATTGCCCTGTTATAGTCTGATAGGAGGCTTTCTTTCATAACTATGTATATATATAAAATATTATTTAAAGTTTCTTTAAAGCCTGGAATTTTTAGTTTCTTCATATCTCTCAAGAAAAGCTTTAATCTCGGAAATTAAAACATCAAAATATCCCAGAACTATCTTTATTCTTTCAAAAGCAAGGTCATCTCTGAGCATATAATAACTCTTATTGATATACATGTTCAGATTTCTTAATTCTTTTATCTTTTCTGCAGCTTCAATACTTATAACATTATTCTCTATAAGATTGTAAACTATCTTAATATCGCTTGAAGGTGCACCGAGTTTAAGGTCGAAATTGATAATTGCGCACACGTTCATCAACCTCTCTATTGCAAAGCCAAGCCTTCTGTATATGCCATCTTTGACCAGGCCAAGCCATACAAATTCCTCAATATTTTCTGGAATGTTCTCTTTGATTAAGTTTACACTTTCTTCAATATCTGTCAGCTTCTCAGCAATTACATCCTTCCTCAACAGAACACCTCTATTAACCTATTTTTACAATTCAATTATTTAACTTTACTGATTTGAATTTAATTGCAGATATAACCTTTAAATACCAACAGCAAAGTTTTATATATATCTTAGAATAATATAACTGATTGATATGCTGAGCTTTAACCTATTCGAAGATAGTTTTGATAAATTTTTACATAACTACAGTATGAAGTTTAATCCCTTCCAGGACAAAGTTGCTCATGACGACATCTTTATAGGTAAGGATAATAAAGCACTTATAAAAATTTTCAGAGCTATAAGAAACAATCAGAGTAGTATTTCTCTTCTTATTGGTCCTGCCGGTTCAGGTAAGAGTGAAAATGCGGATTATGTTGTCAGAAATCTCCCAGAGGAATATGTTTTCTGGTACAATCAGATGATGAAGCACACTCATAGACAGCTTGCAATTTCAATAATCAAAGACATTGACCCAAATTTTGCTGGAAAATTGAATTCGAGGGAGGAAGTATTGAGAGCCTTTAACATGCTTCTGGAAGCTCTACCACTCCAGAATAAAAAGCTCCTCTGTATCTTCGACCAGGGAGAACACTTCTCCAAAGATGCCCTTGAATTCGTTGTTAATTCAACAAACCCCAGAGCTGGAGGGACAAGACCTTTTTCAGCTATAATTCTTGCAGTACCGAGGTTTGAAACGCGTCTTGAAAGATGGATGGAGTACTATGGAC
>BDTY01000119.1 GCA_002897955.1 archaeon BMS3Bbin15 | reverse complement strand
ATATTTGATGAAACAAATCAATATGAAAAATAAAATCAAGATATAGAAGGGTGAAAGAAAAAAGAGTTTTTACACAGTCTGACGTGGGCTTGTCTCGTGAGAGATGAGGGTAACAGGTTGATTAGGAGGCATTAAATATGCAGAAGTTATTGGTAGAGTTTCAGAACACACCAGAGGATGCTCCTCAAGTCCCCTGCTCTGTAAGTGGGGTATTAAACAGAGACAAAAGTCCAGTGTGCCTCGCACAGTACTGGCTAATACAACTCCGATGAGGGCCAACACTCTGGCAAGAGTGGACAGGTGTTAAGCGTCCCTGTCATAAATATGCATGGAAAACCTCTGATGCCCACAACACCAGGAAAGGCAAGGATTTTACTCAAACAAGGAAAAGCCACAGTGATTCAGCGAACACCATTTACTATACAGTTGTGTTACTTAACTGGAAAATATAAACAAGATATAGAGCTTGGCATAGATGCTGGATATTCAACCATAGGTTTCAGTGCAACAACAGAGAAAAAGGAATTACTATCAGGTGAATTAACCCTGAGAAAAAGAATCTCAAAGTTGTTAAAGCAGAGAAGAAGTTACAGGCGAGCTCGAAGGAATAGATTATGGCACAGAAAATCAAGATTTAATAATCGTAGCAAACCTGAAGGTTGGTTAGCACCCAGTATTCAGCATAAACTTGAGACACATCTCAGATTGATAGAAAAACTGAAGAAGATATTACCCATAACAAAAATCACCATAGAGGTGGCAAAGTTTGACCAGCAGAAGATGAACAAAACAGAGATTAAGGGTGTAGAATACCAGCAGGGCGAGTTACAGGGGTATGAAGTGAGAGAATATCTGCTGGAGAAGTGGAAACATAAATGTGCTTATTGTGGTAAAAATAATCTTCCTCTGGAAATTGAACATATAATCCCTAAAATCAGAGGAGGAACAAACAGAGTTTCAAATTTAACTTTAGCATGCCATAGATGCAATCAGAAAAAATGTGACAAGACAGCAGCAGAGTTCGGATATCCAGAAATACAGAAGAAAGCAAATCAGACATTAAAATCAACTGCGTTTATGAATATCGTTAGAAAAAAGGTAGTGAATACCCTAAAATGTGCTTGGACTTATGGATATATCACCAAGCATGACAGGATTAAATTAGGCTTGGAGAAGAACCATGTGAACGATGCTTTTGTAATCGCTGGTGGAACAACCCAGAGCAGAACAATACCAGATATGGCCACACAAACTAGGCGAAATAACCGGAGTATTCAAACCAATCGAAAAGGGCATAAACCATCTATAAGACGACAGAGATATAAATTACAGCCCAACGATCTGGTGAGATATAAGGAAATCCTGTGTAAAGTAAAAGGAGTATCCAGTTATGGTAAATGGGTCAGATTGGTAACCAAAGCAGGTGAAATTATTAACACCAATGTTAAGAAGGTGGAGTTGGTAAAATATGGAAAAGGAATACAGTTTTGAAATTGTAATGGGGCAATTCATCCCACCCCTGAAGGAGGTGGGTCTTCTTGCCTGAATATGATAAAGACAATCAGGTGACATAAGTTGAAATCAGGAATTATTCTGGCTGGTGGAAAGGCAGAACGCTTTGGTAGTGATAAAGCACTTGCAGAATTAAATGGTGAAGTTCTTATAAAGCATGTACATAGTGCCCTCAGTGAGAGTGTTGATAGAGTATTTATATGTGTTGACAGTGAGGAAAGAATAAGAAAATACAGATTTTTGAAGGATGATATTACTGAATTTGTTGTAGATATGGCAGAAGATTTTTCCAGGGGACCTCTTAGAGG
This sequence comes from archaeon BMS3Bbin15, assembly GCA_002897955.1. Classification (NCBI taxonomy): domain Archaea; species archaeon BMS3Bbin15. Next base: position 4,177 of record BDTY01000119.1, on the reverse strand, counting down.
CATATTAACCGGAGCCAGGAATATAGAAGGAGAATATTTTCTTGTCACATCAACTGATATTCCATTTATAAAACCAGAAGCTATAGATATCCTTTTTAAAAAGGCACAGAATGTAGAGGCCGTTCTGCCTGTATGGAGTACTGGTGTTCTGGAACCTCTATTTGCCGTATATAGTCAAAAGGCTGTAGAAAGGATAAGTGATTATATGCATCGCTATTCTACAACCACAGGTAAAAACCCATGGGCTATAGATTTAATAAGAAGTCTTGATAAAATATCTCTAATAGAAGTTAGAAATATTGATAGTACTCTTGGGTCCTTTATAAATATAAACACAAAAGATGTGCTTGAAAGCTTAAATTACACTGGAGCGGAGAAGGCAGATAAGCATGTGAGAGGTAATGGTAGTGACAGAATACTTGAAAATAAACCTGCATCAAACTTTTTCAGAAAGGGTATAGAATACGAGATTCGTGCCTGTATTGACTCTGATAAATCTCTATACAATGCTGCAGCACAATACTTCAGAAAGGAAGCAGATTTTTATTATCGCAATGATATACTATTTCTTGCAGCAAGGGCAGGAATGTCGGAATATCTGTGCTATGAAAGGGCTGCTCAACTTTCAAAGAATGAGTATTCCAGCCTTTTTCAGAGGATAGGCATAAGAAAAAAAAAGACTTAAAAGAGCCCCAGTTTCTCATGCTTTGTCCACACATCAAAGGCTCTGACTATACTTTTAATAAATTCCCTCTTTTCTCTATTATTGCCTGGAATCTCACAGTTAAAGCGTGTTCTGAAAAGTGCAACAAATGCTCCACCTCTTCCAGTGTCAACATAATCCTGCAGAATCTTTTTATTTTCTAAAGCCATCTCTTTTATCTTATTGTCTTCCATATGAACTATAATCCATTCCATCTGAGAGAACCTGAAGCACAACTCAGAAATCTCAGCAAACCTCTCTTCACAGGTTAAGCTGAAAAAATGCTCTTTTGAAGGTGCTGGAAAATTCTCAATTAGACTCTTCGTAATCTCCACCTCAGAATTTATGACCTCATTTATTCTTTCCTGCATGGCTTTTTCTGTAAATATAATCCTCTCAGCAAAATTTATTGCATTATGTTCAAATAGTGATAGAAGTTCACCTTCCTCCCTTTGAAACCCCATATTCAATGAGGTTCTGAGATAGTTCAGGTACAGGTCAGAGGGTATCAAAAGACTGAATATTTTCATTGCATCTTTACTATGCACATTGTCAAGAATAAACACAATAATACCAGGGGGTGTTACAACCACATTGTGCTCAGATTCACTCTCCCTGGAGGTTATAACTACCCCTTCAATGCCAAGTTCTTGAAGCTTCCTCACTCCCAGACGATACATAAATTTAATGGATACCTCTTTGAAGATATCTGCATATTCATCTTCCAGAGTATTTATCACAGGAATACCAAAGATTTCTTTTCTTGCATATAATTTCAAAGCACAATTAGGGCAAATAGGAATTCCATCTTTTTCCAGAAGAATCCTGCTGTTTTTATGGCATGATGTACAATAAAACTTCTCTATATCCTGCTTCAGTGATGGGCAATCCTTTATGTGCCTTCTTATTCTCTCTCTGGAAACGAAGCTTTTTCCACACCTGCATTCCAATTTTGTTCTGATAACCTTCCATGATACTCTTCCTCTGCCATTCTGAAGCTTTCTATCGCATAGGTGCTTTATGTGGCTCTCAAGTTCATATTTCTTCATCACCACCCCACAGTAGGGACATTTAGAAGTATATGTGCCATCCAGGATTACAGAGAACTGCATAGTTCATAAAGATTCTGTATTATATATAAAAATATCGATTTAAGTAAACATTTGAATTTACATATCTAAAACAAATCCATCAAATGTGAACAATAATGTAAACTTTGGCATATAGATATAGAATTTAATAATATCAAAGTCTCATTTGTTTTTTCAGCAGAATAACTTCCAGAAAATTAGGAAATCTCCGAAAATACTGTCGCCAGCGCAAGTTTTAAGTATGTATAGAACATGACTTCTTATTTGGTTATCTGATTGCTCCTGTTTCAGATTATGAAATAAGCCGTCATATAGTCTTTATGATTCATGGTTAAAAATGTACAAAATACCATTTAAGAGGCTGATTCTATGCAACATAGTTTTAGAAAACAAAAAGACAACCCTGAAATAGGACACAACTCAATGAATATCCGTCGCATTGTACTCGATGTGGACAAAAGCTTTTCCCTCCCCTCGCTTCTGGATATCGCAAGGAGTATAGATAAGGTCGCCGGAGTAGAGGCATTCAATATCACAGTTACAGAAATAGACATGGAAACAGTGGGTACTGTCACTACGGTCGAAGGCAACAACATCGATTATGCTGCTCTGGTAAAAGCTATTGAGGCAACTGGAGCAGTAGTACATTCAGTTGATGAACTGGTAGTTGGAAGTCATATGGTCGAATTTATCAGGCGTCGCAGATGAAAAGAGACCTGTTATTCCCCATAGTTGTAGGGCTCACAGATGGAATCATTACCGCATTGATATTTACTGCAGGGAAAATCCTGCATGTTGGAGGGAATATTGGCCCTAGTTTGGCAATTCGCATCGCTGTTGGAGTGGCTCTCCCAAGCGTATTTACCTTCTACGTTGCCGAGTATTCCAGGCTCCGCCGTGAACTTGTAGATGCCTCGAGAGAACTCAATCTAAGCTCTCCTATGCACTTAATAAATAGCCAGCTAGGCCATGTCATAGTCCGTAAAGCACTTATAGTTACCTCAATCGGAACAGTCGCCGGCTTTGCTGGAGCCCTATTACCACTCCTTGTCAGTGTTATGATACCAGGTTTCACATGGCTCCCGATTGCCGCAGCCATTCTAGCACTGGGCGCCTTCGGTGTGGGTCTTGCAATCTCTGTACGAGGAAATCCCATATACTGGATGGCTGCTCTGATGGCTGCAGGAGTATTGGTTACGATTATTGGAAGTGTACTTCACATTGTGGGATAGTAAGAGGGCAGATTTAGATTTATATCTACCTAAACTCTCAATAACTCTGTATCTATCAGCTTGGCTTCTTTATCAAGAAAACTACCCAGAAGTTTTCCCATAAGATAGTAGAACTTCAGTCCTGGAACAATACCATCAGGATAATCAGATATTCTTACACTGCAATCCATAACACCACATGCCCTTTCAAAAAGCTTTCCTGGCACAAGATTTGTCTGAGTCCTCTCCTTACAGAACCTGTCCTCGCAGAGATAACTGCCATATTCACGCCAGTACTCTATTCCAGTCTCCATTTCTTCAAGAAGCCGTGGAACCCACTTTAAAAGATGCTCTGATAAAAATGTTATTTCCATTTTACGCCACTTCTGCGCATCCTCATTTTCTCTATTCTCCATTCCAACAAGATATTCCATGAAGGCAAGCTCATTAGAAATATTGTCAGGCATATCGCCATAACTAAAAACTCTGAAACCTGCTGAAAGATATTCCTCCTTCACAATATCGCCTACTTCCCCGTAAAGAAAAGGTTTAGCTGAAATGCTATGCTCGAGATATACTGTTTCATATGGAGCAAAGTAAGCAGGATAAACAAAAATGGATGTGTACTGCCCTTCGAGATGTTCCTTTGGGCTTAATGTATCATAGCCAAGTACTTTTTCAATCAGCGAAGGGAGAGGTTCCGGGGTTTCAGACATGGCTTCATTATTTATACCCTGCATGAATCCAATTAAACTTCCATTTTCCATTCTCTCTATAAGTTCTTCTGTAGCTTGACCTCGCCACTTAATGCCTAAAGATAGGAAATATATTGGCGTTATGCCAACTATTCCCCATGAAAAACACTACATTTTCTTTAGGCGGAATAGCCTTGTTGGACAAGGCAGAAAAAGATTTCGGTTTGGTCTCCGGGATTTTTGACGGGGTCACCAAAAAGGCGAAGAATTTCGAGGGCAGAGTTAAGGTCCTCCTGAACAACCGTTTGACCCATGGGGTATCGGTGCATCGGATCCTGGACACATATCCAGAAGAATGTTTTGAGCGTCTGGGGTTAAAGGATAAGCCTGCAGAAAGGAGTCTGTATCGGGCAGTAGAACATGTGGGCAAAACCTGCCCTATCTTACATCAACGGTATCAGGATATTCTGAAGAAGT
>BDTY01000118.1 GCA_002897955.1 archaeon BMS3Bbin15 | reverse complement strand
AAACCCTCTATCAGACGACAGAGATATGAATTACAGCCCAATGACTTAGTGAAATATAAGAAAATACTGTGTAAAGTCAAAGGAGGGTTCAGTTATGGTAAATGGGTCAGATTGGTAACCAAAGCAGGTAAAATTATTAACACCAATGTTAAGAAAGTGGAATTGGTAAAATATGGAAAAGGAATACAGTTTTAAAATTGTAATGGGGCAATTCATCCCACCCCTGAAGGAGGTGGGTCTTCTTGCCAGGATATGATAAATACTTCAAATTCAGAGAGATACAACCCAGCAGAGGCTGAAATGCAAAAAACAATCACTGAGGGGTCAACTCTCCTCAAGGTCTATGAAAAAAGCTTTGAAAATGTGAGCAAGAAAACTGCCAGTGTCTTTTTCAATCCGGTAATGAAGCTCAACAGAGATATAACTGTAGCTGTAGTGAGGAGCCTCGGGGATGTCAGATTTCTTGACCTTCTTGCAGCCACAGGTGTAAAGGGGCTGAGAGTTGCAAGGGAAGCCAGAGCAGAGGAGGTAGCACTCAACGATATAAACAGCGAGGCCATTAAACTAATAAAAGAAAATGCAGAACTCAACACCCTTGATGTCGAAGTTTACAACAGAGAGGCTAACCTTCTTTTAAACGAAACAAAAAATAGATTTAACTTCATAGATATAGACCCCTTCGGGACACCTGTGCCCTTTATTGACAATGCAATAAGATGTGTATTTAATAAAGGAGTGGTTGCGATTACGGCAACAGATACCGCACCGCTCTGTGGTGTATATCCGAAAGTTACTATCAGGAGATATCTGGCCAGGTCATTGAGGGGTGAACTGTGCAAGGAGACAGGACTCAGAATACTTCTCGGCTATAGTGCAAGAACTGCTGCAAAGTATGATAGGGCTATTTCTCCACTGCTCTGCCACTCCACTGGGCACTACTTCAGGTGTTTTTTAAAGGTTGTCAGAGGAGCAAAAAAGGCTGACAGCTCCATTAAAAATCTCGGTTACCTTTACTTCTGTACAAAATGCAGGAATTTTGAAGTGGAAAAAAGCATGTTTCCTGTAAAAAGAGAGTGCTGCAGCAGGGAAATGAGTATAGCCGGGCCACTGTGGCTGGGAGAATTAAAAGAGCAGGATTTTGTGGAAAGAGCTTTAAAAAACTCACATGATTTAAGCTCGGAGACAAAGAAGCTTCTGGAAATTATTGTTCAGGAGGAAGAAATACCTTTCTACTATGATATTCACAGCCTGGGGTCAATCCTGAACCTTGGAAATCTCCCCAGAATGGATTATATTATTGAACAGGCAAAAAAAAGGGGGTACAATGCCACGAGAACCCATATTCTACCAACAGCCATAAAAACTGACCTGCCAGAAAAAGAAATTTCAGATATACTCCGCAGCTATGGATAAATCCTGAACTCATATTAATTTTATTATATAATTAAAAGATAATTGAACATTATAGGTTATGATAAGACCTATCAGAGTACCTGAAGAATATCGAAATAATTTACTAATAGTTCTCTAAACTTCAACAATTAAGATAAAAAAATTTAAATATTTTCAGCAATATTCTTCTCTGAGGTGACAAGATGAAATTAGGTATATTCGTAAGTGACTTTAGGTATGATGTTAAAACTCTGGATAAAGTCAAAGCCGATGAAATCGGGATTTTTCTTGTACAGGACGGTGTTTACAATGCTGTCCTGAAGGAGAATGGAAAATCTTCCGACATTCTGGAGAAGGGCAAAGTGTTCGCTCTGGGTGACGACATAAAGTTCAGAGGTTTCAAAGAAGACCAGGTAGATGAAAGAGCTGAAGTGGTAAGCTATGAAGATATTGTAGACCTGATGATGAATAACTACGAAAAATTAATCTGGCTCTAAGGAGGAACTAAAAATGGGAAATATAACAATTGGTATACTCACAAGGCCCTATGGCTCAAGAAATATCGCTTTTGTGCTAAAACTTTCAAAAGCTGCTGTTGAAAAAGGTCACAGTGTTAAATTATGGCTCAGTGCAGACTCCACAACCGTACTTAAGAAAAATCAGCATAAATATAAAAAGACTTTTCATTTTGAAGATGATATAAAGGAGCTTTTGGAAAAGGGAGTTGAAATTGTTGCATGTGAAAGCTGCGTTGAGATGCGTGGAGTGACTAAAGAAGACCTTATTGAAGGTGTACCTATGAAAACAATGACCTGGTTTATGGAGGCAGCTCTAACTGCAGATGCTTCACTTTTAATAGGAGAGGAGTAAAATGGCAGACAAGAACGTATTTTTCCTTATAAGAAAGACAGCAAAAGAAGAGGTTGCCAGTATAGCAATAGACCATGCACTTGGCTGTCTCACAGTACTCGAGTTTGAAGTTGAACCTATGGTTGCCTTCGCCGGTGATGGAGTTTTGAATGTTTTAAAGGAACAGGAAGGCATGGACGCCTATGGTGTGGAGAGTGTTGAAGAGAGAGTGAAGATGCTCCTCATGAGTGATGTAAAAGTTCTTGTTTTAAAAGAGGACATGGACAGGCTTGGCATTACAGAAGAGATGATTACTGATGCCAAAGAGTATGATGCCGAAGAAGCAGTAACTCCAGCAAGCTGGGAAGAAATTCAGAAAGGTATGGAAGAAGCAGACATGGTGATGTTCTTCTAACCCTCCTTTCTCTATTTTTCTTACAACAGGTATTTGCACTATTGTAAAATAGTAAAGTATATATATAAATAAATTTAAATTTTTACGAGGTGGTAACATGGGAAGTATAAGTTATTTTGTTGGAAATGTAATGCCCTACATTACCCTGGTCGTGTTTTTAGTAGGATTTATCTACAGGGTTGCTGTATGGTGGTCAAGGCCATCCCCGATAAGTATTGCAGTATTTCCAGGACAGAGAAGTGTCGGTCAAGCTATTGTAAGAGTGCTCACCGATGTGATTTTCTTCCGTAGTCTGCTCAGATTCAAAGGGAATTATACTCTCTGGCTGGGTAGCTGGATATTCCATTTGAGTTTTCTGGTACTCATTCTCAGTCATCTGCGCTACTTTATAGGCAGTGTCGCAGTACCGGGATGGATAAATGCTATTCAGGAATTGGGAATAATTGCAGGAATTGTGATAAGTGTACCTCTGATTTATCTGATTCTGAGAAGGGTGGTAAATGAGGATATCAGATTTATATCAACGCCAGCGGACTACTTTATAGTACTCCTTATTCTAGCAGTTGCGATTACAGGGTTATTCACAAAGTTTATAGACCATCCAAATATTGTGGGTGTCAAGTATATGATAATGAACCTGATGGCCTTCAAGCCAGTGCTTCCTGAAGGAATAAATAGTGCCTTCATACTTCACTTCTTCCTGGCGCAGGTTCTGATAATGTATCTGCCATTCAGCAAGGTAATGCATCTCGGTGGTATATTCTTCTCACCAACAAGGACACATATATTTGGAGGAGAAGCCCATACCAAAGAAATACCGGAGGAATAAAAATGGGAAAGAATCTTGAAAAGGTGTTTGAGGACGTAAAGTTCACACCCGGAGCAGCCGAAGGTTATATAAATAAGGCCATGCAGCCCGGTATAGCTGAACTACTTAAAACAGATATTCCAAAAGAGCCTCTGCCGGATGACCAGATGGTGGAGGTTGCACTTAAACGCCTTGACCAGGTAAGAAAAGAGCGTAAGAGTGTTCAGCTTTATCTTGATATCTGTGTCAGATGCGGTGCCTGTTTTAAGCAGTGCCATTACTACCTCGGCACAGGTGACCCCAAAAACTCACCTGTTGGAAGGCAAGAGCTTCTCAGAAAAGTCTACAGGGGACACTTCACCATAGGAGGAAAGCTCTTTGGCAGTCTTGCCGGAGCCCAAAAGCTTACCCCTGAAATTATCAAGAATGAGTGGTTAAAGTATTTCTATCAGTGCACTGAATGCAGACGCTGCTCAGTCTTCTGCCCTTACGGCATAGACACAGCTGAAATCACTATGGCAGGAAGAGAGGTACTCAATAGCGTAGGTCTTGCTACCAAGTATATAACAAAAGTTATCTCACTTGTTTACAAACACGGCAACAACATCGGTATACCTGAAAAGGCTTTTAAAGCAAACTGTGAGTTCCTTGAAGAAGATATAGAAGAGATGATAGGCGTCAAGGTAAAACTGCCAGTGAATAGAGAGAAAGCAGAGATTCTATATCTACCCCCGAGTGCAGACCTCTTTGTCAACACTGATACAATGGTAGGCGTTGCAAAGGTATTTCATGCTATTGGTGCTGACTGGACCATGAGCAGCTATGCCAGTGAGGCAGCAAACTTCGGACTATTTTTCAGCTACGACGATACCAAGGCTATTAACCTCAGAGTTGTCAAGGTAGCAAAGGAAGTCGGTGCAAAGCTTGTAATCTTCGGTGAGTGTGGTCATGCATGGAGAGCAGCAAGACAGTACATGGAGGATATGAATGGACCTCTGCCCTTCAAGTTTATGAATATAGTCGAGTATACTGCTGACCTGATAAATAAGGGTAAGCTTAATTTTGACAAATCACGCAACGACGATGTCATAGTAACAATACATGACCCCTGCATGTGGGCAAGGTCTGGAGACATTATCGACGAATCAAGAGCTGTAATCAATTCTGTGTGCAACAAAGTTGTAGAAATGGATGCGAATACTATTAAAGAAAAGACCTTCTGCTGCGGTGGTGGCGGAGGACTTCTCACAGAAGAGATTATGGAACTCAGAATGAAAGGCGGTCTACCAAGGGCAATGGCTGTGAAGGACGTGGTTGAAAGCGACAAGGTGAACTATATGACTACTACCTGTGCTATTGACAAGGCACAGCTTCCTCTTGTGATGCAGTACTATGAGCTTCCTGTTGAAGTGGGAGGTATTCATGACCTGGTGAGCAAGGCAATAATACTTGAAGGACAGAAAGAACCGGAAGAAATGGAAGAGGAAATGGAAGCACCAGCTGGCCCAAGTGTCTGTGGTCTATGCGATACGGAGTTCTCCAGTATGGACGAGTGCTGTGAGCATGCAGAGAAAGAGCATAAGATTTCAAAAGACCAGTGCGATATGGCGTGTGAGCCAAAAGAATGAAAGAGATAGACCAACCAACCTGGTTTACAGAGGTAACCTGTTCCCGTACTCCTGTGGCAGTGAACTTCTATGCAGAATGGTCACCTTCCTCAGCAGAGGTAGAAATGATACTGGAGAAGTACGAAAATTCTCTTGCAGGCAGGATGAAGTTTGTAAAGATGAATATAGACAAAAACGAAGACCTGAGGATATCCCAGAGGATTATTACAGTACCTACATTGATAATATACTACAAGGGAATACCAGTTATAGGAGCCCCGGGTCCACAGCCAGAGCATGTGTACGAGAGCAAAATAAACAGAGCAGTAAGACTATATGAAAATAGGCTCAGAAAAAAAGTAAGCTGGAGATAAAAAAGGAGGTAAAATATATGAAGAAAATAATATTTCTTGCAGCAGTCCTTCTTCTTTTGGCTGCGGGCTGCATTTCCAAGACTGAAATGCCAGTAAAAATTAGTACTCTCAATGAACACCCCTATCCAAGTCCGGGGGTATCTATGAAATACTGGATAGCTAACCATGGCTCTTATGTCAATGCGAATGGACATCAGGCATGTTTAAACTGTCATGAACCCACGAAGTTCTGCGACAAGTGCCACAGTTTTGTTGGAGGTGCACCAATATTTAAGGCAGCAACTCCTCAGACTCAGGCTGCTGTACCATCTGAGAAGAGCACCTCAAGTGTAAAGTCACAACCAGCCAAGAGTGAGAGTATTGTCCCTTCAGCGTACGCAGGTAAAACAAATCTCTACTGGAGGAATCAGAATGCAATAGCGGCTGGAAAGAAGATATATCTGACAAGCTGTGTAAGCTGTCATGGAAAAACAGGAGCAACACAACCTGAAGCTGATTTCAGCAGTGCCAAATGGTGGAGCTCCAAGAAAGATGCTTACCTTCTGTGGAAGGTTAGTGATGGAGCACCAGCAGAAGGTATGCCAGGCTGGAAGAGTACATACAAAGAGAATGAAGTCTGGGATGTTCTGGCCTACGCTAAAACATTGTCAAAGTAAACGTAGCTGGTAAAATTTGGAGAGTGATGCTCTCCTCCTTTAACATTTTAAGCATTTTATAGTGCAAAACTGTAATGTAGAAAAATATTTTTTCTCTTTTTACTTTTTTAGACTCTGAGATTCTCTTTATACACAAGAAGTTTTTCTCCAATAAAGATTACCAACATTGCAGATAAGGCAGCTACTATAAATGGTAGAGTTATTCCTGTTACTTCTGGATTTGAAGTTAAATTCGCTATAACACTGGCAGGCGAAAGGTATTGCAGGGAGTTTTTTACAGCAACAGGCGCAAAGAATATAAAACTTACTCCAAGAAGAAGCAGAGTAACAATAGAATTGGCATCTCTGACACTCTCAGAAACAGCGGATATGGATATTCCAAAGACAAAAAAGAGCACGTCAAGAAGTAAAAGATAGAGCAAAAGCATAGCCTCATTATAAACAGGCAGGCCCCTGAGTTCAATAATTTTAATCCAGAGGAAAGCTTCACCAAGAGACAGAAAAACAATAGGCATGGCTTTGCCAAGAATAATCTCTCTCTTTGATATCGGAGCTGCTACTAAGAGTTCATAGGTTCTCCTCTCCTTCTCACCCACAATCAAATCGGTTGTCATATTGCTGGCAACGAAAGTTGGTAAGAGCAGAATAAAGGGTATTAAAATACCATACATTAACTGGATGAATTCAGCCGGGTACCTTCCTGAACTGGAAGCACCTTTAACCTCAAACACAACCGGAGAAGAAAGCTCCTGCCTGTTAACCCCGAGCTCCTCAGCCCTCTTCAGCTTCGCATTTCTGTCAATAGCCTTTAAAGTCTCAGAGATTCTGGCATCAGCATAGCCGGATAGCACATTTGTATTATCCAGCAGGAGTGTCACCTTTACCTTCTCGCCCTTCTCCAGCCTTTTCTCAAAATTCTCTGGAAGGTAAAGTACAGCCACAAGATTAAGAGCTTTCATGGAAATGTTTGCTTTCTCAAGAGGAATCACCTTAAGCCCAGCAATTTCAATTGACGGGCCATAAACTCCGACCCTGACATTCTGATGGGATATATACCCCTGCATCACTTCAGGATTTGAGACAGAAGTATAAAGGAAGGCAACAAAAATAATTGCAACAACAAGGAGAAGCTGTACAAAAAAAGCAACAATATAAACCTTCTCTCTGGCAAGTTCATTCAGCTCCTTTCTTGCTAAAGCTATTGAAGCCCTCAAATAGACGCCCCCAGAACAGCAATGTTAAAGAAAGCATGGATGAATACAGCAAGAGCCAGATATCGGAATTTTCCAGAGTAAACCCATACACCTCCTGCACCCCCTGTGGAGAAATGCATAATCAGGGTGGTAAATACCCTGAGAACAATTAAGGCATACAGGCTTTCAGGAATATTAAGCTTTAGAAGGTAACCCATAGCGAGGGTTTCAACTGAAAAGAACATAGCTCCAGCCAGAGCACCTGCAAGAAGAGAACTCCTGTAGTCAAGCCAGCCCCTCAATTTCATCGGATAGAGAGCAAGAGGTTTGAGAGCTTCTTCAAAGAAGGCAAAGAGAAATATAGAAAAAACTATAGCCAGCCACGAAAATCCGAAAAGAAAGAAGATAATAAAGCCTGAAATAATCTCAAGTATTACTGCCAATGAAAAAGAGACAGGAGCCAGAAGAATGATAAAGAGGATAGAGCCGCCAATCCTCCTATTCTCAAAAAATGAAAAGTATCTATCCATTGCTTCGGATGCGAGAGTTAATATACTGGCTCTCCCTCCAAAAACAATGTCGTCTCTGTATATTAGCCTCTCATCAATTCTGAGAACAATAGCTGCGCCAGCCAGAGTGAGAAAGGAAGACACCACAAAAGCATATAACGAAAAACTGCTTCCTGAAATCACCTTGGCAAAAAGACTGACCGGAATAAACTCAAATATTTTAGAGGGAATGAAAAAGCCAAGACTGAGAATTAATATAATTGATATAAAAAGAAAAATATAGAAGACCATCATTGAAATATTGGCCTCCTTTATATTCTCTGAAAGCATTGCCTGAAGGATTGCAATTGCAATAACCAGGGCAAGTAGGGCCCCAAGAAGGAAAAGCGATGCAGGAGAACTGGCTACCGGGATTGAGAGAAGCTTCATTAGTACAAACCATATACCTGCCAGAGAAAATAGAACAAGCCATATACCAAGAAATTTTCCTCTTACAATATCCTTTCTTGGAATTGGGGATGAAACAAGGGGTTCAATAGTTTTTCTGTCTTTCTCACCTATAAAAGAATCCATAACAAGACTGCCTGAGAAGAATAACGGAAAAAGAAGCACAAGAGGCACAAGGTATGCAAGAAAAAAACTTGAGTATTCTTTCTTCCCTTTCTGCACCACTGTTTTTGTTAAAAACGTCCGTTTTATCTCAATCTGAGATTTATAGCCAATATTCAAAGCTTTAAGCTTTTTATTAATAACTTCAGACTTCAGAGAGCCCATATCCTCCTTCACAATATTCTCAAGTAGCCTTGCCTTTACATTCTTACCCAGATACAGGGTCACGAATAATTTTCCTCCCTCCTTTTTAGCCACCAGCAGACCGGAAAAACCTCCTCCTATTTCTTCAGGCGAATTAAGAAGGGTTATACTCAACCTGTCGTCTCTACTCAAAATGCCAGAAATCTCTCCTCCTGTATGGTCCACAACAGCAAGATGAACAAAACCTACAAGAGAAGGCATGGGCAGGGCCATGTTTCCATGAGACAGAAGACTTGAAAAGGCCGGAAGAAGTGCCAGTATCGCAATAGTCTGAAATAAAAATGCCAGCATAAGCTTTCTATTCTTAAGTATATCGAGAATCTCCCTCCTTGCTATTACAATAGACCTCATGAGCCGCCCCTTACAAAGTAGAAAAATATATCCTCAAGATTATCCTTCCCGCTCTCCTCTCTGAGTTCATCAGGAGTGCCAATGGCAACCAGCCTGCCATTATTCAGTATTCCAACCCTGTCAGCCAGAAGTTCTGCCTCAAAAAGATAGTGTGTGCAGAGAAGCACAGTCTTCCTTCCTTTCTGCTCTGCTATAAACTCCCTGAGTTCCCTTGCTGTTATTGGGTCAAGGCCCATGGTTGGTTCATCAAGAACAATAATCTCGGGGTCATGGAGAAGAGCCCTTGATATTGCAATACGCTGCCTCATACCCTTCGAAAAGGTCGAGATTTTAATATCCGCCTTTTCTATCATGCCCATCTGTTCCAGTAGATAATCTATTCTCTCACGACCCGCACCATACAGGTCAGAAAAAAATCTTAAGTATTCCCTTGGAGTCATCCTCTCATAGAGATTGGGTTCCTCGGGTAGATACCCCATAATTCTTTTTGCCTCAATAGGCTCCCTCAGAAGGCTTTTTCCTTTCACAAATACCTCACCGCTGCTTGGCCTGAGAGCGCCCATCAGTATTCTCAGAGTTGTTGTTTTTCCAGCACCGTTTGGCCCGACCAGAGCAAATAGCTCTCCATCAGAAATGTTCAGGTTGAAATCCTTGAGAGCCTCAAGCTTCCCGAAGTTCTTACTAACTTCTCTGAAGAGAATCATATCTTTTCCCCAATAATTATTTATTCTATGAAGGTAACATTAATATTTATGAGGGAGGCAATGTTTTATTCCCCTATAAATGGTGATGTGAAGTGTCACCTCTGCAGGCATGAATGTAGAATTGCTGAAAATAAGCGTGGGATATGTGGTGTCAGGGAAAATAGAGATGGAAAGCTCTACTCTTTAGTATATGGCAAAGCTATTTCCTACCATGTTGACCCTATCGAAAAGAAGCCTCTCTTTCACTTTCTTCCCGGAAGCACTTCCTTCTCCTTTGCAACTGCTGGCTGTAACTTCCGCTGTCTGCACTGCCAGAACTGGGAGATATCACAATTGCCACATGATAAAAAAGAAATCCCCGGTATAAATCTGGGCCCGGAAGAAATTGTTGAGCTTGCCAGAAAATACAGGTGCGAGAGTATATCATATACCTACACGGAGCCAACAATATTCTATGAGTATGCCTACGACACAGCAAAGCTTGCAAATAAGGAGGGGATAAAGAATATCTTTGTAACCAATGGCTATACCGGTGAAGACGCATTGAGAGAAATCTCACCTTATCTGGATGCAGCAAATATAGACCTCAAGGGTTTTACAGAGGAATTTTACAGAAAGGTATGTGGTGCAAAACTCAAACCTGTGCTGGATAACATCAAACTCTACATTGAACTTGGAATCTGGATTGAGGTGACCACACTTTTAATCCCGGGCTATAATGATAAAGATGTAAGACCAATAGCCAGATTTCTAAAAGATGTGGACGAAAATATCCCATGGCATGTAACTGGATTTCGTCCTGAATACAAGCTTTTAAATGTCGAGTCAACCACTCCCGAAAGTCTGGTAAACGCAAGAAAGATTGGTCTTGAAGAAGGGTTAAAGCATGTATATACAGGTAATGTACCAGGGCTTGAGGGTGAAAATACTTACTGCCCGGGCTGTGGTACCCCTCTTATTAAGAGAATCGGTTTCAATGTTGAAATCAAAGACTTTGAGAATGGAAAATGCAAGAAATGCGGCACCAGAATTGCAGGTGTATTCTAAAGCTTCAGTGTCTCTTTAAAGTCTATCTTTCCAGTGTATAGAGCCGAGCCTATCACAACACCTTTTGCCCCCAGAGCCTTTACTTTTCTGATATCCTCAATGGTTGATACACCCCCGGAGACAATAACCGCCCCGTCTGTGGCTTTCACAACCTTTTTAATTATCTCCTCGTCTATACCTCCAAGCCTTCCCTCAACATCCACATTGGTGAAAAGAAATTCATAAGCAAATTCTTTAAAATTCTCTGCCAGCTCCTCCGCCTTCACACCTGTTCTCTCCTTCCAGCCCTTTATAACCACATAACCCTCTCTCGAATCAAGAGCAACTATAATCCTTTCCCTGCCATACATCTCCTCAAGATTTCTCAACACCTCAGGCTTCTTAATGGCAATAGTGCCCAGAATCACCTTCTCTACCCCTAAATTTAGAAACTTTGAAGCGTCCTCGAAGTATCTCATACCTCCACCATACTGCACAGGAATTCTTAGTTTTTCAATTATTTTTATCACAATATCCTCATTAACCCTGTTTTCTTCAATAGCTCCATCGAGGTCTATGAGATGTAACCTCTCAGCCCCAAGCCTTTCCCATCTCTTTGCTATCTCCAGAGGGTCATCAAGTTCCACAAGTTTTTTTTCAGGGTCACCACCACGAAGCTGAACACACTTCCTGTCCTTTAAATCAAGAGCGGGAATTACAAGAAAACCCATAAAATCACTCAATAATTCTCTCAATGTCTATAACAAGAATATCCCTTGCTCCGATACTTTTAACTCTTGAAATCATCTTATAAACATGTTCCTCATCCACAACAACATTAACAGCCACCATGGGTTTATCCGAGATAACCTCAGAAATGGTAGGTCCCGCCATCCCCGGCATGACCTTTTTCAACTCTTCAAGAGACTCCCTGGGAACATTCATCATAAGAAGTTTCTTCTTCTTTGCCTTGAGAACACTCTTAAAGGCAAGAACTACCTCATCGATTTTCTCCCTGTTCTTCTCAATAGATTCTCTATTCCCAATTAAATGAGCAGAGGTCTCAAGCACAACATCAAGAACTTCAAGATTATTCATCCTCAGAGTTGTACCTGTACCAACAAGGTCGACAATAAATTCTGCCACGCCAATCTGGGGAGCAATTTCCGTTGCTCCCGAAACCTTTAAAATCTCTATCTTCTTCCCCATGGAAGCAAAAAATTTCTCTGTCAGATTCGAAAACTCAGTTGCTACCCTTGCCCCTTCTCCGATATCTTTAATACTCCTGTACTTGCCATGAGGCGCGGCCACAGCAAGTTTTGCTTTACCGAAATTTAAATCAATAAGTACTTCCACATCATAATTGTTCTCCATGATAATATCATAACCAGTAACACCAAGGTCTGCGGCACCGGTATTGACAAATTCAGGAATATCCCTCGCACGAAGAAATAAAACCATGATTTCGGGATCAAGAGTGCTTGCAAAGAGCTTTCGCTCACCAGTGTTTACAGGTTTAAATCCAGCCTGAGCGAGAAGCTGCATTGCTGGCTCGTGGAGTCTTCCTTTATTGGGAACTGCTAACTTAATCATAAGAAAACCTCGAGGTGTGTTTATGGATATTATTATCAGAAATGTAATCCTTGTAACAATGGATGATAGACATAGGATATTAAAAAACTTTTCCCTGGGAATAGAAGGAGGGAGGATTGTTGAGATTTCTGAGAAGATAAAGGGTGAGGCTGACTTTGAGATTTCTGCAGAGGGCATGGTTGTACTCCCGGGTCTTATAAATGCTCATACTCATCTTGCAATGACACTATTCAGAGGAAGTGCCGATGACCTTCCCCTCATGGAATGGCTCACCCAGGAAATATGGCCTGTAGAGGCACAACTGGAAGCAAAACATGTATATGCAGGCTCTCTTCTAGGCTGTCTGGAGATGATACGTTCAGGCACCACAACCTTCAATGATATGTACTATTACCTTGACGAAGTCGCCAAGAGCGTAGGAGAAGCCGGGATAAGGGGAGTGCTATCATTTCCATTGCTTGATGTGGCTGGAGAGGAGCAGGGCGAAAAGCTTCTGGGAAAGGCTGAAGAAGGACTCAAAAGATATAATGGTATTGAGAGGGACTCAAAGATTATAGTTTTTGTTGGGCCTCATTCTCCCTACACATGTTCAGAGAAGCTTCTTATTCAGGCAAAAGTTCTTGCAGAAGAGCATAACACAGGGCTCCATATCCATGTCTCAGAAACAGGCAAAGAGGTAAAAAATTCCCTTGATACCCATGGGCTAAGACCATTTGAATATCTCGAAAAAATTGGCTTTCTTGGCGAGAATGTTCTTGCCGCTCATGGTGTGCATGTAAACAAAGCTGAGATGGATTTAATAAAAATGCGGGGAGTGAGCATTGCCCATAACCCGGTAAGCAATATGAAACTTGCATCTGGCATAGCACCTGTACCTGAGTA
Organism: archaeon BMS3Bbin15; assembly: GCA_002897955.1. Classification (NCBI taxonomy): domain Archaea; species archaeon BMS3Bbin15. Next base: position 3,431 of record BDTY01000118.1, on the reverse strand, counting down.
CATCAGAAGAGGTATAAATGTGGCTCTGGGCACTGATGGCTGCGCCAGCAATAACAACCTGGACATGTTTGAAGAAATCAAGATATCTGCCCTCCTTCACAAGATTGCCAGTGGTGACCCCTCTGTTCTCAAAGCCTACACCGCTCTGGAGATGGCAACCATAAATGCTGCCAGAGCTCTTGGTCTCGAGAAGGAGATTGGGTCCCTTGAAATAGGCAAGAGAGCTGATATAATTATTGTGGACTTTCAGAAACCAAATCTGAAGCCTCTCAGCAACCCGGTTTCTCACCTTGTTTACTCCGCAAGAGGATGTGATGTCTCCACCACAATAGTCGGCGGAGATATTCTCATGCTTGACGGAGAGCTCAGAACTCTGGACGAGAAGAGAGTAATGAAGTTTGCCGAAGAACAGGCAGAAGACCTTTTTGTTAGAGCAGGAAAAGAGGATAAGCTATTCAGGTGAACGAAAATATTAAATAATCCTCTACCAGCATTTACCTAATATAAGAGAAAAATAGAGTTTTATATTAAAAATCAATGAGGTGGTTTTATGATAGTTGAGGCTATTTCAACAATAAAAGAGGCAGAGAAAGAAGCTGAAGTCAGAATAAAAGAGGCAGAGAAAGAGGCTGAGCAACTCCTGGAAGATGCCAGAAAGGAAGCTGAGACAATCAAGAGAGATGCGGAACTCAAAGCAAAAAAGGATGGTTCAGCTATTGTCCTCAAGGCAATTAAAGAAGGAGAAAAAGCAGCAAAAATTATGGAAGTGGAAGGAAAAGAAAAAGCGAAGAAGCTCAGAGAAGATGCAGAGAAGAAAATTGATAAGGCAGCCGAACTTATTGTTGCCAGGGTAATGGGTGCCTGAGTTATATTTTACCAGAGGAGGGGAACTTACTTTATTGCCATATGAGATTCTGGCAAGTAAATCCCATTTACAGAGGTGATAAGAACGGAAACTTCACTGCTCTTTGCAATTGTGGTTGCTGTTGTTTCATATGCCCTGATAATTACAGAAAAGGTACATAGAACCGTAGCTGCTCTTGGTGGAGCTTCTATTTTACTGCTTTTTGGCAGATACTTCGGGCTTATTCCAAAAGAAAAATTCCCCAGCGAAATACACTTTATGGCTGAAGCTGTGGACTGGAATACCATAGGTCTTCTCTTCGGAATGATGGTTATAGTCGGAATACTTAAAGAAACAGGTGTCTTTGAGTTTCTTGCAATAAAAGCTGCAAAAATTTCCAACGGCGACCCCTGGAAAATAATGCTACTCTTCTCAATTATAACAGCTATCCTATCCGCCTTCCTGGATAATGTAACAACTGTTCTGCTCATAGCTCCTGTAACTATAAGTATAACCAAAAGTCTGAAGCTCAAACCTGTTCCCTTCCTTATAGCGGAAGTTATCACATCCAATGTCGGCGGAGCATCAACTCTCATTGGAGACCCTCCAAATATAATTATAGGCAGCGGCGCAGGCCTGAGCTTTAATGAATTTATTATAAATATGGGCCCTCCGATAGTAGTAGCATTACTGATTACTCTTGTCTTTCTGAAATTTGCATTCAGAAAAGACCTTTCACAAAAACCAAAGAATATAGAAAAGATTTTGCAGATAAACGAATGGGATGAAATTAAAGATTATACTCTCCTGAAAAAATCTTTATCTGTTCTCTTCCTTGTAATTGTGCTATTTTTCCTTCACTCACAGTTACACCTGGAACCTGCAACAGTAGCTATTTCTGGAGCAGTCCTTCTCCTCCTTGTGAGCGCAAAACATATAGATAATGTACTCAACCAGGTTGAGTGGAGTGTTCTTCTATTCTTTGTTGGCCTCTTTATAATAGTAAAGGGGCTTGATGTGGCAGGTCTGCTGGATATGGGTGCCAGAGCTGCAGTTAGTATAACAGGGGGTAACCTTGCTATTGCAATGTTTGTTATTCTCTTCACTTCAGCTATAGCAAGTTCTATAGTGGATAATATACCATTCACCGCAACTATGGTTCCGGTGGTTCACAGTATGAGTGCTGACCCTATGATAGCTGCTCAGATAACCCAGGTCGGGAGCAATCCTCTCTGGTGGGCACTTGGCCTTGGTGCATGTCTTGGAGGAAACGGAACACTGATTGGCGCTTCAGCCAATGTAGTTGTAGCTGGAATAAGCGAAAAAATGGGATATCCAATTTCCTTCAAAGAGTTTTTAAAATATGGAGTACCAATAACATTTATTACGGTGATAACATCTGGAGTTATTCTATATGCTAGAACCTTCATAATTTAGGTGATTGATATGAAGATACTTGTACCTCTTAAACTGGCTCACAGAAACCCGGTTATACAAACAAGCCTGCATTTCGCCTGTCATACTGCCTCTGACCTTGTCTTTCTTCATATAATAGATACAACACCCATTAAAAGAAGCTTTTTAACTGAGCCCGAAAGTATGAGAGAATATCTTAAGGAGAGGGGAGAGGAGATTCTTGAAGAAGCACAGAAGGTAGCAGGAAACTGCGGGATTTCAATCAAAACAGAACTCCTTGAAGGTATACCCGATGAGGTTATAGCTGTGGAATCCAGAGATTATGACCTTATTGTAATGCGTTCAAGAGTATTCAGCCCAAGGGAAAAGCTGGGCAGTGTTGTGGAAAGAGCTCTGAGCAGAATAGAAAAACCGGTTATGCTTGTTAACAGAGAGAAGAAGAAATTTGAAACCTGCCTTGTTCCAGTTGATGGCTCTGCAGAATCCCTGAAATCACTTTATGAGATAAAAAAGAGAAGAGAGATTTACAGGTTTAAAAAGATAATAATAATTTATGTGAATAAAACTTCCGATGAGGAAATTGAAAAAAAAGAGATTTACGAACATCACATAATCCTCGAATCTGCAGAGAATATTGTTAAAAATGTCTCAGAGGAGATAAAGGCAGAGGTAATTGAGATACACCATGGGAATATTGCCGAAGCAATAATTGAATTTGGCAGAAAAAACAAAGTGGACATTATATTTATGGGTACAAAAGGAAAATCCGGACTTTCCAGGCTTATTCTTGGCTCTGTTTCAAGAGACGTGGCCTCCTATTCCACCATTCCTGTGATACTTTTCCCCGAGGGTTATATTCCATAAGGTGAAAATGTGAACTACCCACGACTAAATTCGTTGGCTTCCTGAGTCATCGGTGGAACTTGTGCTAGACCTCGAACAGGCATCAAATCGGTGTATCCCAACCCTACTTTTTTCATTCCTCTATGTAACCTGACTTCGCCAATCGAACTCAATGCTATCTTATCATATCCTGGCAAGAAGACCCACCTCCTTCAGGGGTGGGATGAATTGCCACATTACAATTTTAAAACTGTATTCCTTTTCCATATTTTACCAATTCCACTTTCTTAACATTGGTGTTAATAATTTTACCTGCTTTGGTTACCAA
>BDTY01000117.1 GCA_002897955.1 archaeon BMS3Bbin15 | reverse complement strand
GGGTGCAAACCAACCTTCAGGTTTGCTACGATTATTAAATCTTAATTTTCTGTGCCATAACTTATTTCGCCTACCTTTTCTGTAATTTCTTTTCTGCTCAATGAGTTTGGAAATTCTCTTTCTCAAAGTTAACTCACCTGAAATTAATTCCCTTTTGTCTGTTGTTGCACTGAAACCTATGGTTGAATATCCAGCATCTATGCCAAGCTCTATATCTTGTTTATATTTTCCAGTTAAGTAACACAACTGTATAGTAAATGGTGTTCGCTGAACCACTGTGGCTTTTCCTTGTTTGAGTAAAATCCTTGCCTTTCCAGGTGTTGTGGGCATCAGAGGTTTTCCATGCATATTTATGACAGGGACGCTTAACACCTGTCCACTCTTGCCAGATGGTCCTGAGCGGAGTTGTTATTAGCCAGTACTGTGCGAGGCACACTGAGACTTTTGTCTCTGTTTAATACCCCGCTTACAGAGCAGGGGACTTGAGGAGCATCCTCTGGTGTGTTCTGAAACTCTACCAATAACTTCTGCATATTCAATGCCTCCTAATCAACCAATTGCTCTTGCTCCTCACAGAACAAGCCCACGTACTTTAGCCGTGGGTGATTGACAGTTCACAAAGGATTTCTGCATTATATTCTCTTCAAAATCTTCCCACTCCAGTATTTCTACCTCCTGCACATAGATAGTTGGTGTTTATAGATATATATAGAGAGAGCGTTGTGCCCTTTCTCTATATTTTCATCATCTTTCTGAGTCTTTTGCCCACTTCTTCTATAGGATGCTCAGCATCTTCTTTCCTCAAGCTATTGAGCACAGGAGCACCTGCCTTATTTTCAAGCATCCATTCCCTTGCAAACTCACCGTTCTGAATTTCTGTGAGCACTTCCTTCATTCTCTTTTTGACACCTTCATCAATTATCCTTGGCCCACGGGTTCTTCCGCCATATTCTGCTGTATTTGAGACACCATCCCACATACCCTCAATACCTGCCTTGTAATAGATGTCAACAATGAGCTTCATCTCGTGCAGGCATTCAAAATATGCCATCTCCTTGGAATAACCTGCCTCTACAAGAGTTTCAAATGCACTTTTAATAAGAGCTGCCGAGCCACCGCATAAATCCACCTGCTCTCCAAAGAGGTCCGTTTCTGTCTCCTCGGTAAAGGTTGTTTCGATTACTCCAACTCTTGTGCCACCGCATACTTTTGCCATAGCAAGTGCTATTTCTTTAGCCTTCCCCGTATAGTTCTGTTCCACGGCAATCAGAGCAGGCACACCAGAACCTGCCAGATACTCCCTTCTAACCATACCTCCTGGACCCTTGGGAGCCATCATAATAACATCCACATTTTCAGGAGGCACAATCTGGTTGAAACGTATATTGAAACCATGGGAAAAGCTCAGGGCATTACCTTCACTAATGTGCTCTTTTATCTGCTTTCTGTAAATCCTGCCCTGGATTTCATCGGGAATCAGAATATGAATAATATCTCCTTTTTCTGCAGCCTCTTCAATAGTCATTGGTTCAAAGCCGTCAGCCTTTGCTTTTTCCCAGGAAGAGCCATCTGGTCTCAGTCCAACTATAACATCCATTCCGGAATCTTTCATGTTTTTTGCCTGGGCATGGCCCTGAATACCATAACCTATAATAGCTATTGTCTTACCCTTGAGTGCTTCCAGATCCACATCCTTATCATAGTAAATTTTAACCATGTAAAATCACCTGATGCCTACTATATATCTATGAATATTTAAATATAACTCAGCAGCTTGAATTATAATAATTTCTGATAAACAGAAAGAGTTAATAAGTGTATGATTTATTATTAATTAATGTCTAGCCTAAGGAAAGAGAAAATAGACAAGTTCCTCTATGCCATAGCAGGTGGCTATCTGGGATATTTTGTTATTCACCCTGCAATAATATCCATATCTTTTGCCATGCAGACAGGTCAGATTACTCCTGTTGTTGTACTCATGACTGCCTTCAGCTACAGGATGATTCCATGGGCTATGACTTTTACATTTCTCGGAGCAGGAATAGGATATCTATACGGGAGTATAAGGGAAAATATGGCAGAGATGGTTTATTCGAACAGAACGAAAGAGCTGTTTATTGATATCCTTCACCATGACCTGGCAAGTCCCATATCTTCAGCAAGGATGAATATAGAGCTTTTTATGAGGAATAAAAATGAGGAACACCTTCATTATTCCTTAAGGTCACTTGATGAAATGTGGAATATTATTGAGGACTCAAGAAATCTCGCCAAGCTGGAAATAGCAGTGCCAAGATTTGAAGAGATGGACCTGGCCGGGGTTGTTGAGGAAACGGTGGATGAGTACCTGCAAATTGCTGAGAAAAAAAATATAACTCTGAAATTTTCTTGCAAAGACCATTTTCCTGTGATGGCAGCCAGACCAATAAAACTGGCAATAGGAAATTTTATATCAAATGCTATTAAATACAGCCCTGAAGGGTCAACTGTGGAGATTTCAGTGATGGATGTGGGGAAAAACTATGTTATTGCAGTATCTGACCAGGGAACAGGAATTCCAGATGAGAAAAAGGAGATTATATTCGAAAGATTTGAGAGAATTGAAAATGGGTTAATAAAGGGTTCTGGACTGGGCCTTGCCATAGTAAAGAGAATCGCAGAGATTCACAGAGGAAAGGTATGGGTGGAGGATAATAAACCAGAAGGAAGTGTTTTCAAGCTGATGATACCGAAGAAGCAGTAGATCGTCCTGCTTACGGTATTATCCTGAAAAGAAAAGTTTTTTGTTATATGGGGTGGTTAGTTCATGTATATTGAAATATTTTTTCTGTTTTTATGTTTTGTATTTATACATAGCCTGACAGCTTCCAGAAGCTTTAAGAACAGTTTAATAACCAGACTTGAAATTACACCTGAAACATATCGATTGGGTTATAATCTGCTCAGTATTATTTCATTTCTACCCTTCTTTCTTTACTGGCTGACACACAGAGCAGAAAGTGAAGTTATTGTCAGATTCGAAGGCCTTGCTCTTTTTCTGATTTTTATACTGAAGTTTTCAGGTATATCCATATTTCTGGCTGCCTTTGTACAGTCAGGTATAGGAAGCTTTCTCGGCTTGAAAAAGTCGAGGAGCAGGTTATTTAAAGAGGGTTTGTATGGCATTGTAAGGCATCCCCAGTATCTCGGAGGGATTATCTTTATGTGGGCCTCGCAACTAATTTCTCTTTTAGATTTTGAGGTATACCTTTTATTAACCCTTTATCTCATTTCCGGTGCCCTTCTGGAAGAAAATAAGCTGGAAGATGAGCTGGAAGGGTACAGGGAGTATAAGAAAGAGGTACCCTTCCTTATACCTCTATTCAGTAAGGGCAATAGGTGAATTTACCACCTATATTCTTCTCCTCCTTCTGAGAACAAGGGGAATTGCCGCAAGAAGTGAAATGAGTGTTGGGCCGCATATCTCTCTGGGCTTGGATGGTGCTTCTGGTTTTTCCTTCTCTTTTATGCTATTTTTAACCTGGAGCTTGACTTTCATCAAAAATTGTAATAAAAATTTCACCAAATATTTCCTCCTGCCACACCCTTATCTTGCCTTCATAATCAAGATAGAGCAGAGAGATAAGAGTTTCAATAATTTCAAGCCTGTTTTCATTTTTGATAATCTCCTCGAAGCGTATTATCTGCTCATAGCTCCCGAGGCTCCTGACCTTCAGATAAACAGTCTCCATCTTCTCTTTTATACTGTTCTCATCCACCTCTATTAAAAGCCTGGGTTTACTCCTTCTCTTTCTCGGAAAGTTCTTCTTTATAAGCTCTTCATGCATTGCCTGCTGGAGAGATTCAACCAGCTCGAAGATGCTTGTTTTTCTCTCTTCTCTTCTTCTAAGAGGCTCCCTGATGGGCGGTACTGTCACATAATTTTGTTCTTCACAGGAATCTTCGACAGCTTCAAAGAACTCCTCCTCTATTGTAGCTGGTTCAAGGAGCCTTTCAGACTTGATTCTTAAAAGCACGGAAGCAGCAAGAAGTGTTCTTCCTGAGAGTCTCAGGTTGAGCTTCACCATCTGCCTTACATTCTCTATAAACTTTCTTGTAAGCTCTTCGAGGTTAATGTCCCATGGGTCAACTTCGTCAGAAATAACAAGGTCAATAAGTATATCCACGGGATGAAGCTCTGGATAAAATTCAGACTCCAACATCTTCCAGCTCAACCCCCAGTATCTTTGATGCTCCATCATCATTGCTCATACCAAAGAGATGGTCAGCATTTAATATCATGTCATCTCTAAAGGATACAACAATGAACTGGGCATCCTTTGAAGCCTCTTTTATAAGCTCTGAAATCTTTTCCACATTGTAACCATCAAGGAACATGTCTATCTCATCCAGAATATAGAAAGGTGCAGGCTGATAGTGCTGAATTGCAAATATGAAGGAAATAGCTGTAAGGGTTCTCTCTCCACCCGAGAGCAGTTCAATATACTGTGGGTTTTTGCCAGGTGGTCTGGCCTGAATTCTCAATCCGCCTTCAAGAGGTTTTTCATCATCCAGTATAAGCTCTGCATCACCTCCTGATACCCTGCCGAATATACTCCTGAAGTTTTTTGCTATATTCTCGAAGACTACCATAAATACTGCCTTCTTTCTGTGCTCTATCTCTTCCATAAGCTCCTCTATTGCCTCTTTCTCCCTTTCAAGCCTGTTTATCCTCATATCAAACCTGTCGTACTTCTCCTTTACCACATCATAATCTTCAATTGCGCGCATATTTATAGGTTCCAGTGACTTCTTCTCCGCCCCCATTCTTGCGACCTCTCTTTCAATTTCTCCTGTCTCCATGGGTGCAATAAGTTCAACCTCTGGTTGAGGGAATTCCTTCAGGGCTGAAATTATATTCTCCAGATTAACTTCCACCCTCGCCTTTTCAATTCTGAGCTTCTCCATTTCCTTCATTGTTTTTTCTCTGCTCTCCTGAAGCACCTCCACTTTTTCCGAAATTAAATTTATACCTTTTGAGAGGAAATCCCTCCTGTTTTTGAGCCTGTTAATTGCTACTTTTATTTTTTCCTCTCTGTTTTCCTCTTCCCTGAATCTGGACTCAAGCTTTACAAGCTCTTTATTCTTCTCAGATAGCTTAGCTTCGCCTTCAACAAGCTCATTCTTAAGGTTTTGTTTTTCACCTGCAAGCTCTTTCAGCCTCTTCTGCACTATTTCCTCATTTTTGGCTTCAAGAACTTCGATTTTTGATGCTGCACCTTCACTCTCCCTCTCGAATTTTCTGAGTTCCTCCTCCTTTTTCTTGATTTCTTCCAGCAGGCTGTCCAGTCCACTGGAGGAAAGCTCTTCCTCAAGCTCTGCCTTCTCTACCTGTAGCTTCTCTATATCATCTCTGACTTTCTGCCACTCTGGTTCCCTATCTTTAATTTCACCATTTATCAGGGAAATCTCAGCTATAATTTCTCTGAGTTCGGCCTCCTTTTTTGCAAGAATGTTTTCTATGCTATCAATCTCGTTTTTCTTAACTTTTATCTTTTCTCTGCCTATTTCGATTTCTGATTCCAGGCTTCTCTCTTCTCTTTCCAGCCTTTCAAGCTCTTCACTGGCTCTTCTGAGATTATTTTCAAGCTTCTCCCTCTCATGAGTTAGATTTTTAATCTCAGAGGCAAGCCTTTTAATCTTCTCTCTCTCTTCATCCACTGTCTCGAAGCTTGCACTGCTTGAAGGGTAGTAGTAGCCGCCTGTCATCCTGCCACTCTCCTCAACCAGGTCGCCATCGAGAGTTACCATTCTTGTTCTTCCGATATACTGTCTTGCAAACTCAAGATTCTCAACTACAACTGTACTTCTGAAGACCTGCTCAAAGCCTTTTTTAAATTTCCTGTCGAAGTTTACAAGGTCTATGGCAAATCCCAGGGCTGCTTCTGCCACAACTTCAGCCTCCCTCCTTTTTCCCGAGCCTCTCAGCCTATTTAGGGGCAGAAAGCTTGCTCTTCCGATTTTTCTCTTCTTTATATGTTCTATACAGCGTTTTGCAATTTCATCGTTCTCCACAACAATATTTAACATTCCTCCACCTGCTGCCACCTCCAGAGCCTTTGAATAGCGTTTCTCGACTTTTCCAAGTTCTGCAATGGTGCCATAAATACCGGGTATAACATTCTCATCCCTCAGCCTGAGAATTTCTGCCACAGCCCTGTTCAGGTTTCCCCTCCCTTTTTTAATCCTTTCAGCAGCTTTATACTCGGCTTCAAGCTTTGCATATTCTTTAATATTGAAATCGAGCTGAGATGAGATATTTAATAATTTTTCTTTTGTATTTATAACTCTATCCTGTGAAATCTGCCTTTTTGTATGAAGTTCTGAAACTTCTCTGCCTGCTTTTTCAATTCTCTTCTGAAGCGCCCTCAAACTTTCCCTCTCAGCTTTAAGTTTTATTTTCCTGTCTTTAACCTCAACCTTTATCTCTTCAGAAGCCTTCTTCCTTGTTTCAGCCTTATCACTGAGAACTGCAATTTTCCTGTGAAGTTCGGTGAACCTGAAATTCTTCTTTTCAAGTTCTTTTGACAGTTCTGCAAGAATAACTCTTTTGTCTCTGGTCTTCTCATCAGCTTCGGTAAGGTTTGTGTATTCCTCTTTTATCTCCTTTCTCAGAGAAGAAATTTTCAAGGATATTTCTGCTTTTTTTTTCTCAAGCTTATTTATTTCAGCTTTATTTTTATCCTTCTCTTCAAACAATTCTGAGCTTTTATCTTCTATCTCTTTTATTCTCCCTATTTTAATTTCAAGTTCTGATTTGACAGCTTTAACTTCATGTTTGAGAAGGTTAAACTGACTTCTCAGGTTTTCAACTTTCTTGAAAAGTTCATAGTGCTCAGTTTCCTCTTTTACAATAACTTCTCTGTTAATTTTTTCTATCTGTTCCTTTTTTATTTTGTTTTTCACGGAGAGGATATCGATATATCCTGATAACCTGTCAATGTCTTTTTCATGTTTTTCAATATTTTCCTCAAGCTCCTCAAGTCTTTCTTTAGCCTCAAGATATTTAGACTGGAGAACTATTGCCCTGTTCTTCTTTATTTCTCTTACAAGATACTCATAACGCTGGGCATCCTGTTTTTCTTTCTCAAGTTTTCTCATCTGGGAGGAGATTTCCTTGAATATATCCCTGGCTCTTGAGAGATTGTCCTGCACCTTTCCCAGTTCTCTGAGAGCCTTATTTTTTCTCTCGTCATATTCGGCAATTCCAGCTATTTCATCTATAATTTTACGCCTCTCAACAGAATTCATCTCTATTATTCGTGTAATATCCCCCTGAAGTACGATATTATGTCCGTCTGGATTAATGTTCACTATTCTCAGAATATCAAGAATTTCGTTTCTTGTTGTTCTTTTATTGTTGAGAAGATAGACACTGTTTCCGCTGGTATCCACTCTTCTTGAGATTTTGACTTCACCTGTGGTGAGAGGCATCTCTTTTGCTGAGTTGTCCAGGTATATCGAAACTTCAGCCTGCCGGGCTGGTTTACCATTTTTACCCCCATTGAATATTAAATCAGAGAAACGCTCTGCCCTGAGGCTTCTGGCACTGCTTCTTCCAAGAACAAAGCAGATAGCATCAACTATATTGCTTTTGCCTGAGCCATTGGGCCCAACTATACAGGTGAAGCCCTGTGGAATTGGAAAGCTGGCTCTCCTGAATGACTTGAAGTTATTCAGGCTGATTCTGGAGATGTAGACCATCTAAACAAATTTTTACTCCTGCCCTTTTATACTTTTCTGAAGCACTTCACTGTGTGTGTATTAACCCTGACTTTTGCCTTAAATTTACCTGTCAGGTTCTTCCAGGAGCTTTTCCAGATTGATGTTCCTTTCCCTTGCATTGATTTCCTGATTCATAATAGTTGGGCAAGGAGGTTACACATTTCAATGGGTGGTGATTGACCTTCTAAACTTAATACTGAAAGTTCCTTTCTTGAGTTTATTCTGGAGTATTTCACATCCTAAATCATTCATAAGCATGATTAAATTTTCATAGGTAAATGAGTCGTCTATAATAATCTCGGCAATATCATCTTTGTTCAGCTTTAAGATAAATTTTTTCAACATTAAGTCCATGGATGTTCCATATAATCCCTGAAAATCTACGACAAAAGTACCATTTTCAAGCTGTTTAATCTTCATTTTCTGTCACCTCAAGCATTTTTATGAATTCTTTCTTCAGAATCGTCTCTGCTATGGATATATTAACCCTGACCTTTGTATTAAATTCGCCTGTTAAGTTCTTCCAGGAGCTTTTCCAGATTGATGTTCCTTTCCCTGGCAACATCTTCTAGAGTTAACTCAATGCTGCGCTTTCCCGGGATTTCACCTAGAGAGCAGCCGCAGATGTTCAGTTCGAGGAGGTAATCTGTTGTACCGGGGTAAAGCTTCATCACCTCGTATACCCTTGTTCTGGCATTAATTCTCTGCTTCATCTCCTATTATCTCCTGAATTTAATACTGAAAGTTCCCCTGTTGAGTTTATTCTGGAGTATTTCACACCCTAAATTACTCATAAGCATGATTAAATTTTCATGGTTATATGGGTCGTCTATAATAATCTCGGCAATATCATCTTTGTTCAGCTTTAAGATGAATTTTTTCAACATTAAGTCCAGGTATGTTCCATATAGTCCCTGAAAATCACCTGCAAAAGTACCATTTTCAAGCTGTTTAACCTTCATTTTCTGTCACCTCAAGCATTTTTATGAATTCTTTCTTCAGAATCGTCTCTGCTATGGATATATTAACTCTGACCTTTGCCTTAAATTCGCCTGTTAAGTTCTTCCAGAAACTTTTCCAGATTGATGTTCCTTTCCCTGGCAACATCTTCTAGAGTTAACTCAATGCTGCGCTTTCCCGGGATTTCACCTAGAGAGCAGCCGCAGATGTTCAGTTCGAGGAGGTAATCTGTTGTACCGGGGTAAAGCTTCATCACCTCGTATACCCTTGTTCTGGCATTAATTCTCTGCTTCATCTCCTATTATCTCCTGAATTTAATACTGAAAGTTCTTTTCTTGAGTTTATTCTGGAGTATTTCGCATCCTAAATTATCTATATGCATAATCACATCCGGGTGGGTGTTGGAGTCATCCATTATAATCTCTGCAATGGTACCATGCTTCAGCTTTAAAAGAAAATTTTTCACCAGCAGTTCCAGGTATGAACCATCAATTTCCTGAAAATCTCACCCATATTATAAAATATTGGAATACCATTACAAAAAATAGTGTAATGGTAGAATGTTTTTTGTAGATATGACTGGAAGATTCATCCCTCTTTCAGGAAATCGGGAAATATTGCGGGATTATCCCATTTTTGCCCATTTTTCTCATTTATTATACAAAACAAAATCTGTTATTGGAATAAAATTTTCTTAATTAAAATATGTCAGAAACATTTATCTTTGATAATTTTCATGAATGTATTAGAATCCTGTCGGGGTAGCCAAGCCCGGTATGGCGTCAGCCTGCTAAGCTGATGGGTAATCCTTCGTGGGTTCGAATCCCACCCCCGACGTACATATTTTTGCATGTCTATCTGTTATTAAGCAGCCTCATCATATTGACGAGAATATTCTCTTTATTCTACTGATTACTGGAAATCCTGCGGACTTTTCTATATGGAATTCTATTTTCCGGCATAGTTTTCCCTTTATTTATTGTTTAGTAACGTTCAAAAGAAAATTTTGTAGTCAGTTAAAAAAGCATGGATTTCACTTTTCCGACGCTCTCGGCAAAGCTATATCATACCATAGCGAAAGCTAATATAACGATAGCTATGAATGCTCGGCAAATCAAAAAGGTTCAGGAAATTGCAAGAGAGGCTATCTGTTCTCCTGTAAGGGAGCTGTAGAAGGAAGATTTCCCCCTTTCTCCCTTCCATCCTCCCGAGCAGAAGTAAAACTTCAGTGTCAGTCACCACCCATTGAAATGGATGGTCTCATTGCCTAGATTATTATGACAAACTCTTCGATGCTTCTGATATGTTAAATAATCAGGTCATAAAAAGAGAGATAAAAAAAGGGTTTTAAATCAGGTTTCGTCTTTCTTTATGGTTGCATTGTTTATAAGAACTCTGAAGAAGTAACCTGAACCGATGTTGACATCTGTTTCAAGCTTTCCTTTAACTATGACAACATCTCCCACTTTGAATTTCTCAGGACCAGAGTAGGTAACTTTTATCTCATTCTCACCAGTAACGTTGTCTTTTGTCCCGTCTTGCAAATGTATCCATGTTTTATTCATTATCTCTGGAAGCACCTTTGTTATTACACCTCTGAACTCAATTTCCTTGCCTGCAAGGTCCTTACTTCGGGTGAAAATATCACTTATTGTATAGCCGCCAGCAAGTTTTTTTACCGAAACATTCACTGCAGAAGTACTGTTTCCTTCAGTAGTGCCATGCAAGGAAGATTCTCCGGAGCCAAAACTCTGGGTCATGAGAAGAACGTCAATAGTCTTATTCAGAGCTGGAGATTTAAAGTTCAGAACCACCAGTGCACCGTAAAGCTTAACCTTACTTCCTGGCTTGAGATTCGTTTTCGGGCCCGCAACCCATATTTCACCTGTACCGTCGCTTATTTTTGCATAGGTGTACATGCCAGCTGCAACTGTTTTTTCAACTACCCCTTTTGTGCTGATAAACTGGTTGTCAATATTTGTTGAGTTTATAAGTATACCACTTATTGTATACTCGGGAACACTTACCTCAAAGTTTTGAACATGTCCCTCAGGTGTGCTACTATATTTTTTGTTTCCAGAAGTGCAACCTGAGAGCAACATCAAAAGACCAAGACCAAGAAGAACAAAAAGAACTTTTCGTGTCATAGCATACCTCTTCACTTTTTAAAGAATAAGTGCTTTAACAAGGAAAAAAATATTGTGTAGTTCTATAAACCAAAGGTTTCATAATAGTATTATGCAGGAGTATCAACAAAACAGAAAAAAGATTTAGAAAATCAAATAGATATGTTAAAAGCATGGGTATTCCAAGTGGATATATAATAAATGGTATTTTTACAGAGATAGAGGGCGTGAGGTTGCACCCGGAAAGATGCTCAATAGCATCATTCATAATAATCTGGGCAAGGAGACCACCATTTTAATGGGTGGTGATTGACAACCTTGTTATCTGGTAATCTTCTGTATGCTGATGTTCCTCTCCTGACCCACCCAGCTTGATGTGATATCTCCGAGATACTTCAGAGATTTCTCCAGGGCTATGATGGTGAGAGCTGCCACAATAACTCCACCTACAAGAAGAATAAACTCGAGACTCACCTGACCCTCCTCTGAGGAAACCAGTTCCTTTATCATTGGTTAATGTTTCCTTTTTAGAGGTTATAAAACTTTCGAGTTTTACTTTGCAGATATTGGGAAGGCCCATATACCGGTGAAATATACTCTACCAGACTATTTACAATATACGCTCACGCTCTCCACAAAAAATTTATAAATCCTCGAATCTAAAGAACAGGAATGGTAAATGAGAAGGAGATGAAGGCAGACTTCAGGAGTAAGGCACAGCAGAATCCTGAGAAATATTATCCAGTAAAAATATTGATTGAAGAGGGCTTTACAAGGAAGAAATGTGGGAAATGCGGAAACTACTTCTGGAGTGCTTCGTCAGAGCGTGAGGTTTGTGGCGAACCAGATTGCAGTGGGGGTTATACATTCATAGGCGACACTCCGGCAAGGGAAAAAATGGACTTCATTCAAACATGGACAAAATTCTCGGACTTCTTTTCAAAGCTCGGCTATGTACCTATAAACCGTTACCCTGTTGCTGCTCGCTGGAGAGATGATACTGATTTCGTTCAGGCAAGCATTTATGATTTTCAACCCTATGTGGTAAAGGGCGAGATAGAGCCTCCGGCAAATCCTCTCGTTGTACCACAGTTCTCCCTTCGCTTTAATGATATTGACAATGTCGGAATAACAGGCAGGCACTACACAGGCTTTGTCATGATAGGACAGCACGCCTTTGAACCTAAAGATAATTATAAGCCTGAAGATTACCTGAGGCATATATATTTATGGCTCACACAGGGCATGAAGATTCCCAGAGAGGAGATTCAGTTTCATGAAGATGCCTGGGCAGGAGGCGGAAACCTCGGGCCCAGTATAGAGTTTTTCTCACGTGGTCTTGAAATAGGAAATCAGGTTTATATGCAGTATGACATCAGGCAGGGAAGCCTGAAGGAGCTGGAGATTAAAGTCCTGGATATGGGTATGGGACAGGAGAGACCTGCCTGGTTTACCCATGCCACAGGCACAAGCTACGATGTGGTGTTTGGCTCTGCCATGGAAAAACTCTACAGGGCGACCTCCCTCAGGCCTGAGCAGAACATTCTAAAAGAGTTTATTCCCTACTCTGGCCTCTTAAATATAGATGAAAATATTGACATAGAGAAGGTATGGAAGAGCATAGCAGAAAAGCTGGAGCTTGATGTCAGTGCCCTCAGGGCAAGAGTTCTGCCTCTCGCCGCCCTCTACTCCATATGTGACCACTCCCGAAGCCTGCTTGTGGCTCTCAGTGACGGGGTGCTGCCAAGCAACTCTGGAGGAGGCTACAACCTGAGAGTTCTGTTAAGAAGAAGCCTCGACTTTATAAACAGATACTCCTGGGATATTGACCTTTCTCAGGTATGTGAATGGCATGCCTCCTACCTGAAACCCCAGTATCCTGAACTCATGGAGCACCTCGGCGAGGTGGATGAGATTCTGGCTGTTGAGGAGAGGAAATACAGAGACACAAGAAAAAAGGCTAAAAGAATAATAAAGAAGCTGAAAGGCAGGGAAGTAACTCCTGAAGGGTTAATCAATCTCTATGATTCTCAGGGTATAAGTCCTGAAATGCTTCTCAGTCATGGATTGAAGATTGAGCTTCCGCAGGATTTCTTCATACGTCTTGCTGAAAGGCATGAGAAGAACAGAGCCAGAAAGAAGGAGAAGAAATTCAGAGAGTTTGTCTTTGAAGGAATACCAAAAACAGAGATTTTATATTATAGCGATTACCTGCTTTTAGAATTTAAAGCTAAAGTGCTCAAGATTATTGACAATAAATATGTGATTCTAGACAAAACCGCTTTTTACCCTACTTCAGGTGGTCAGGCAAGTGACAGGGGTTATCTCAATAACTCCAGGGTTACTGATGTCTTTAAGCAGGGTGGTGTGGTTATTCACAGGCTGGAAGATATAGACTTCGGTGAAGGAGATACTGTGGCCGGAAAAATAGATGCCAGCAGGAGGATTCAGCTAACCCAGCACCACACAGCCACGCACATTATAAATGGGGCCGCAAGGCAAATCCTGGGTGACCATATATGGCAGGCCGGGGCAGAGAAAACCATTGAAAAGGCAAGGCTGGATATAACACATTATGAATCTCTCACTCAGGAGGAGGTTGACGCTATCGAGGACAGGGCCAATGAAATTATAGCACACGCCGTACCTGTGGAAAACTATATACTGAAGCGCAATATAGCTGAAGCGAAATATGGCTTCAGACTATATCAGGGAGGTGCCGTGCCAGGTATGGAGATAAGAGTTGTAAAGATTGATGACATTGATGTTGAAGCATGTGGGGGTACACACCTGAAAAACACCTCTGAGGCAAGACTTATCAGGATTATCAGTTCCACGAAGATTCAGGATGGCGTTGTGAGGCTGGAGTTTGCTGCCGGAAAAGCTGCCTTCGGATATATCAAGGAGAGAGACAGGCTCCTCAGTGAATCTTCTGAAGTTTTAAGTGTGAATCCTGAGCAGCTTCCGGAGAGTGTAAGAAGGTTTTTCAGGGAGTGGAAGGAGCAGAGAAAGGAGATTCAGAGGCTCAAGCAGGAAATAGCCGAACTCAGAAAAGCGGACCTGAAGCACCAGTTCAGGAAGATAAACAATGCTGAATATATTGTGGCAGAAATTGAGGCAGATATTGAGGAAAGTATAAAGACAGCCAGAGGGCTTGCAGCAGACAGAAAGGCTGTGCTCCTTCTTGGTATAGATGATAAAATTTCTGTGGTTGGAGCCAGAGGAGAAAAACTTGAATTGAATATGGCTGAGATTGTGGCAGAAGTTGCAAGGCTTCTGGGAGGAGGTGGGGGAGGTAGGCCTGAGTTTGCCCAGGGCGCAGGTAAAAGAAAAGATAAGATTAAAGAGGCTTTAAAACTGGCTGAGAATATGCTAAGAGAAAAACTTAAAAACTAAAGCTACTAAAGGGCAATGCTGGTTATGGAAAGCGCAGCTATTGCAATTATTGCGGTTATCCCGGCTATTGAGCCTGCAATACTTGAAATCAAGTTTACAGAGGCATTGCCCATCAGCCCATGACGCTCAAAAATTGCACCCATAAGACTGTCAAAGTTGAAGCCCAGGAAGCCGCCAATAATACTGGCAGAAAGAGCAAATCCAAGGCTTGATATGCCCAGAACCCAGGCTGAAATAGCTATAAGTAAAGTGCCCAAAATACCTGCTATCTCTCCTGTGAGCGTAATCCCACCGTCAGTGCCTGGAAGAACTTCTTTAAAATTTGTAATAAGCACAGGTCTGCTTCTGCTAAGCACACCAATCTCGGAAGAAAGAGTGTCCCCTGTAACAGTGGCTAAAGCTGCAAGATAACCTGCTTTGAATATATCGGACTTCCCGAAGTAGAAGAGAAAAGCAAAGGCGGTAAAAACCAGGCCGTTGGCGAGGACGTTTACAACATTTCTCTGTCCGCTTCTTCCCTCAGCAACTCTGAGTTTCTTTTTAATTTCAAACTTATACTTTGTAGCAATAAATGAAACAAATAGAAATATGAAGAGGACAGAAAGCCAGGCAAAGCTTCCCGAGAAGTAGTAAACAAGAAATCCAATAAGAGAAGCTACAAAACTACCCCTGGCATCGAGAATACCTTTTGTGTATACCAACAGACCAAGGATTACGCATATGCCAAGAACCAAATACATTTGGAAACCTCTGTCAGAGGCTTTTAATTCAAGCTTCTACAGTAGCTAACTCTTCATTTACAGCATGTTTGACTGCTGAGATATATTTTATTTTTCTTATCTCAACTCTCTTAAGAGGATATACTTTATTGGCACTCCTGTAAATTTCAGATGGAATTTTACCGTTTACAGAGTCTCTTACAAACCCGCCAAGAGTCTTTTCCTGTGCAAAAGCTTTGACCATATCCATTAGTAAGGCTCTTATTCTCTTCTCCTGAGATGTTTGAGCCCTGCCGTAGCCCAGAGCAATTACCTTAACTCTGATTTTGTGGCTATCCTTTGTAATCACATCCACAATTCCTTCAACTTTTGTGTTCTTTCTTCTTATCTGACTCCTCAGGTATTCTCTGGAAAGCCTCTGGCCTCTGAAAATTGTATGTGCATTTTCTCCTCTGACATCAACAATCTGGAACTTTAGTTTTATGTGTTGTCTTGTGAAGTCACCGGCAATATCTTTCATTGAGACCTCGATAGTCCTTCCAATAAGGTCTTCAGGAGAACTCACTATAGTTTCACCTATCTTTACCTCTTCGAACATCTTAGGAGCAAGAACATTATACCATTTTTTTGTCTTCCATGTATCTACCATCCGCCTTTTTCTTACAGACCTTGCCATTAAATACCTCCAGAAGGGAAATTATATAAACCAGAATAATCTTTTTTTACTAACTATAGTGTCGTTTATAAAATTTTCGGAAAGAATTCTAATCTGGAATATTCTCAGTCAATATTTGTGGTGGAACTCCTCCTGCTTTGCTCACAGATTGCCAAAATCTGGGAGGATGTAGTAAGGTTTATATAGCCGGGAAACAGAGCCTATATAACCTTTCATGGCATTAGGAGAGAGTATAGTGAAGCACATAGAACGGAAATCATCAATAAGTATTGGATTGACTTTATTAATTATTACTATGCTCATTTTATCTGGTCCTGCAGCGGCAGTAAGTATAAATGTTTCATCTCTTCCAACTAAAATCGAACAGGGTAACTCTCTAAACTTTATTCTTGATACGAATATAAGCGCAGGAGAAAATATACCTATATATAATATTACCATTAATGTAATGAACTCTACAGGGAATTCTGTAGGAAACTATACTTTCTATCAAAATGGTACAGCTATAACTTCAGGCATAAATGTTTCTCTTATAACTTCAGCACCCTTCGGCTATGGATATCGCTATGGTTATGGGTATGCAGTGCCATTGGGCTACCAGAACTATACCTTCGGTTATGGATATGGCTATGGTAATAGCACTTCCAGTTCGAAATTTGAATATAATATTACAATAACCGGTTTCTCAACATTATCTCCTGGTAACTATTCTCTCAGGATTCTCGTAGATACCGGTACAGGTAACTATTATACCACAGCTACAGTCCCAGTGGTTGGAGTTTCTGCAGTATCTGTTACTCCCCCTGCAGTAACCATAACTAAACCAGCAAATGGTAGTACAGTGGGTATATTAAACAATACATTTGAAGGTAGTGTCACAGCTGTCAATGGATTGGCTGCTGTTAAGCTCTATCTAAATGGTACTTTAGTGGATTCATGGAGCAGCGAGGGAAACTTTTCAAGAGCTATGAATTATACTTCTGGAGCTTTGAATGTAATAAAGATAGAGGCAATTGACAATTATAACAATACCAATGTCTCGGAGGTTTCTGTTTATGTCAACCAGCCAGTTGTTGTTGTAAATAAAACAGTCATAGCAAATACAACTACTACAGTAAATGGAATTATTAACACTTCAACAGAAATTGAGTTTGTGCCTGCTGTCAGTGGTAATGTGTTAGTGACGCTAAATGCAAGTACAAATGTAAGCTGGCTGGATAACAGAACAAGTAATACATATTTCTCAGCCAATGTCAGTGCAAATGGCCGTAAGGCTCTGAATGGATTTGTGAAGATAGAGTTGAATGGAACAAAGGTGAATGATAGTAACCTAAGATATGCGGTTGTTAAGATGTACTACAGCTTCGCACAATTAGATCAGAATGGTAATGGTAAACTCGACCCTGGTGATATAAACCCTGCAGCCCTTCATATATATCGTTTCTGCTCGGCTACTGGTGTATGGAATGCTATTCCTTATAATACAAATGCAACCATCTGTAATGGCACGGTGACTGTATATAATAGCGGTGTAAACACAACAGAAGGATTTGTATGGGCAAATCTGAGTAGGTTGAGTTTGTATGGTATGGCTGGAAGCGTTGTTCCAGCACCAACACCTGTTATTGTTCCTGTGGCTGCGCCTGGTGTCACCACTCACGAAATTAAGATTGGCAGTATTGGGAATATAACGGTTAAGGCAGGAGCTAATGTAACAGTTGGTATACCTCTGCATTCTGCCTCTGAAGAACCTGATGTGAACATATATCTGGAGAATCTGCCTTCAGGCTGGACTGCAGAGCAGCTCAAAGGAGTAACTCTTCCATTGGGAAATAGCAAGGCTGAGATTGAGCTCATGGTGCCTGAGAATGTAACTGGTGGCACATATAAGGTGCTGATTGCAGTTGCCAGTGCATGGTTTGGAAAGACAGAACAGAAATTCAATGTTATAGTCACAACACCTGCGAAGAAACCCTCAAAGGTAACTCCCCTACCACCACCGGCGAAGAAACCCTCAAATGTAACTATCCCGCCACCGGCGAAGAAACCCTCAAATGTGACTATTCCACCACCTGCGAAGAAGAAAGGAATATGCGGCCCAACACTCATTGCACTTCTTGCAGCAGTTCCACTTGCCCTGAGGCTGAGAAGGAGGAGAAGGGTTTAATCTTCTCCAGAATTTTGAATTTTATAGAGTAGTGTTTAAAATGGTAGCAGTAGATATATCTGACAGGCTTTACAGTGAAATAGAGAGGAGAGTTAAGGAAAGTGAGGAGTTTAAGAGTGTTGAGGAGTATATCACCTTTGTGCTTGAAGAGCTCCTTAAGGATGAAGAGGAGGAGGAGGAACATTCTCTTTCTGAAGAGGATGAAGAGAAGGTGAAAGATAGACTGCGAGGGCTCGGATATCTATAACTTTTTTTCCAAAGCTTTATCTAATATTTTAAAAATATTAGAAGTATGTATCTGGGACATAGTGAGATTCTGAGAAGAATAAAAGGGGAGAAGTTATTAACAAACGTTATTGAGGATAATGTGCAGGGTGCCGGTGTGGACCTCAGGGTTGATAAACTTTACAGACTCTCTTCTGAGGCTTATCTTGGAGTGAAAGATAGAAGGCTTCCTGAGGTGGAGGAAATTGAAGAAGAACCCTTTACCATTGAGGCAGGTGAATATTACCTCTGTATGACGGCAGAGGAGGTTAATATGCCAGGTGATTTGATTGCCTTCATCTACCAGCGCAGCACTCTCTTCAGAAGCGGTGTAACATTGAGGACAGCCGTTGTGGACCCTGGCTACAGGGGAAAGCTCACCATAGGTCTGGTCAATGAAAGCAGAAAAAATTTTGTTCTTGAGAGAGAATCGAGAATTGCGCAGATAGTTTTCTCAGAGCTTGGAGGAGAATCAAGAAATTACAGGGGTAGATATCAGGGTGGAAAGCTGGTATGACCCATCGTTTTTTCTTCTAATTTTTCAGCCGGCTTATAAAATCAGGACTATTACCTGGAAAACTCCAACAACAAATCCAATGATACCGCCAAAGTAGGTTATATATCTTAATTCCTTTCCAGCAACATTGAGAATAAGCTCCTCCAGCTTCTCAGACTCCAGATTTATTATCTTCTCTGTCACAAGCTCCTTTATTTTAAGATTTTCGTCTACCATACTGCTAAGCTGCTGTGAAATAATCGGGCTGTTACTGACGAGAAATTCCCTAAGGAATTCTCTGAGTCTATTCCTGAGAAGAAAGGAGATATCTCCTACAATGGGTATGTTTATATTGAATTTCAGATTGGAAAAGGAATTTTCTACCAGTTCGGAAATCTTATTATCCAGGTTAGCTTCTCTGAATACTCTGTTGATATCCCCTGAGTTTAGAAACTCCCTCTCTACCACCTCTCCCACGGCATGAGCAAGTTCCTCTTTTCTCTTTGGAAAGAGTCCCTGAACAGCTATACCAAAAATATTTATTTTCTTTCTGGGTACGAATAGCATCTTCACAGCTATTAAATTTGTGATATAGCCTATGAAGGCACCTATAAATGGTATAATCACATATTTAAGCATAGGAAAATAAAGAAATTTAACATTGACTTTTAAAAAATAACTACTCCCTTCTACAACCTCCTGCTCTTTATGAAGAACATCGCAGAAGACAAACGACTTTAGTCGTTGGATGAATGCGTTACTATTTTAAAAATATTGAAATACCTCTAGCTAAGGGTATAATGAATCGTAAATTTTGATATAGTGATGAAAATAAGCATAAAGTTTATATACTTATAAAAACAACAATTATATAATGAAGAGTGGATATAAATGATGAAAAGTTATAAGTTCAGGCTGGAGCCAAACAAAGAGCAGCGAGTTACATTAAAAGCAACTCTGGATACATGCAGACATTTGTATAATAACGCTCTTGCAAGCAGAAAACTACAGGCAGA
>BDTY01000116.1 GCA_002897955.1 archaeon BMS3Bbin15 | reverse complement strand
GGACTATTATCGGGGCGGTTTTCCTCAGTTTCCTCGCAAATGCGATAATCCATTTGACAGGTCGGAAAAAGAAAAACGGTCCCAGAAAGAACGTGAAGTTACTCAAAAAATACCTGACGAATTTGTCACTTACTATCATCTACCCAAAAAATGCATTCAGATTGGCTCTCGTGAGCAATATTTCACCCCCGATTTCGGACATTTTCGGGGATTTTGTACACCGATACGGTGACAAAAACCTGGATTTGCGGTGGTGAAAAGCCGTTTGGCAAATCGTGTAGGGAAAGAAATTAGGTTGGGTCAGGTCAAAATGGCGAAGTTAAGTTACTACCTCTAAATAATATAATATTTATGCGGGGGAAGGGATTTGAACCCTCGCATCCACTTAGGAACAGGACCCTCAATCCTGCGCCTTTGGCCAGACTCGGCCACCCCCGCTCAAGGTTTGATCAGTTCATAAAGCTTATCTGTCTTCTCAACAATCACATCACAGGCTCTTTTAAATATTTCCATTGGCTCAATAGAACCAAGACCTTCAATTGTAAATATAAATTTTGTTGGATCGCCTTTGACAACAATAGTTCCATCCTCACATACATCAGCACAGGCTTTGCAAATTGAGCAGTTCTCAATATTATTCACAATAACTTTACCTTCTTCAAAGGTAAGGATATCTCTCGGACAGGCCTCAACACAGTCCTTGCACCCTGTGCAGTTTTCATTTATTGTAATCACAGGATAATACTTATAGCCCACAACAGCAGGCTGCCATTTGGCATGTTCCCTGCCTCTTCCAAGTACTGCTTCACTCTCCAGCACAACTTTCTGATTTTTTCCCAGCTTTACTATTGGAATTCCTTCTACTGGCTTTATCTCCGGGTCTTCAGACTTGAAGTCATGAGAATATACAGTAATGGGCCCTTCAATATCAAGAGAAAAATTGACTGTACACTCAGCACAGCCCTCGCCTTTGCAGGAACATTCTTCTCTGAAGTTAAACCTGTCAAGGTCTATGGCATCAACTCTGATAGGCATCAACCCTATTCTATGGGCAAGAGCCTCGTCAAACAGAGGAGAGGAGTTTTCGTGAATAATAACGTCATCCACTGCCAGAACAGGTACTTCTCCAAGGATAATACGTCTCAGAGCATTGGCATCGCTGGGCTTTGCATTTTCCAGCACAACTTTCAATGTGTTATCCTTACCTGAAAGTACGGAAATTTCCATTATACCCTCCTTCCTCTATTTCCGCCTGGACGCTTTGTACCATCATGTGGTAGTGGTGTGACATCCTCTATTCTGCCAATCCTTAGCCCTGCTCTGGCAAGAGCTCTTATGGCAGGCTGTGCTCCTGGGCCAGGGTTCATTGACCTTCCGCCACCAGGGGCTCTGACTTTTATGTGCACTCCAACAATACCTTTTTCGATGGCCTCCTCAGCAACCTTCATAGCTGCCTGCATGGCAGCATATGGTGAAGACTCATCTCTATTTGCCTTGACTATTCTTCCACCGGACCACCTTGATACTGTCTCAGCACCTGTTAAGTCAGTAATATGGATAATTGTGTTATTGAATGAAGAGTATATATGGGCTACTCCCCAGCGTTCTTCTTTCTTTGCCATCAGGCAGCCTCCTCTGCATTTTTGTCATCTTTTGCCTGTATCTTAACAGCCACAGCCACAGAGTCCTCAACACCCTCTATCTTCTCCTCTTCGCTTCCAGTCACCATATAGCCGGGTGAGTTTACCTTCCTTTCATTTATAGTTATATGTCCGTGAACAATAAACTGCCTTGCCTGTTTTACAGTATTGGATAAACCCTTTTTATAAACAAGAGTTTGAAGTCTTCTGTTCAGTACATCTCTAACATTAAGGGAGAGAACATTATCGAGAGTTGAACCTTCTTTTAGAATATTCAGCCTGACAAGTTTGCCTAACAATTGCCTCTCCTGCCTCTTTGACTGGTCTGACATCTGAGCAAGAAGTTCTCTGGCCTGCCTACTGAAGCCTCTTAGCATAGCCTGAGCCTTCCATATCTCCTGTTTATTTCTAAGTCCATACTCAGACTGAAGCTTCTTCTCTTCCTGGATTCTTTCAGCCTGCCATGGATGGGAAGGGGTTTCGTACTTTCGTTTTATTCTCTTCGGGTCGCCCATATAATCACCTGCTTACTCCCGCTTTCCTTCTTCTTACACCGACACTCTTACCCCGTCTGAAACTTGTCCTTGTGCGCTGGCCTCTCACTGGTAGACCAAGTTCATGCCGTATACCACGGTAACTTCTTATCTTTCTGAGTCTGTTAAAATCATCTCTCAGGGACATCATAAGGTCAGACCCTATAATATGAATATCCTTACCTGTATCATAATCTTTGCGTCTGTTAAAGAGCCAGGTGGGGAGATTTTTCTGTTTCTGAAACTGTGTTACAACCTTGTTAAGCTTCTCAATTTCCTTTTCAGTGAGATTTCCAAGTCTCTTTTCAATATTTACCTTTGCAAGTCTACAACAGATTTCTCCTGTTCTTATGCCTATACCCTTAATTAAGGCAAGACCAACAGGAGCTTTCTTTTTACCATTAATATCAGTGCCTGCAATTCTTACAAGATATTTGAACTCTTCTTCAGCTTCGGCATTACTTTTAGCCACAGCAATTCCTCCGATTTTCATAATTTATATTATTTTATTATATGACTATCCAGCCAAAATTTAGTTTCTACATATATAAAGCTACCGTGTTAAATATTTATGAAGGAGTGAACGCCGCCGGACAGACTCGAACTGACGACGACCTGGTTAACAGCCAGGCGCTCTACCTACTGAGCTACGGCGGCACACCTTCTCTGCTACAAATTCCTATCGTTTTAAAAAATTTCTATTTACTATCTTCATCCTTCTTGAGGTAATAGTAAACAGTGGTCAGGGGTATATCAAGTTTTTCACTGATTTCCTTTGCTGAGTAACCCTGGTCTTCAAGCTCATAAACCTTCTGAATCTTCCAGTTCGGATGAGAACGTGGTCTTCCTGGAGTCAGGAGAAGAGGCTCAAATCTTATATTTATCTTTTCCAGAGCGCTCTTGATTTTCTTTGGAGTCCTTTCATATAGACTGGGGGGACAGGTTATCACATCCGTATTTGGAGCCGCTGTCAGAATGGAGGCAAGAATATTTATTGTTGGACGAATGCTCAGGTGAACCTTTTTTGTGTTGATATCCAGCTTTTCATTTATCTCCTCTATCAGAACATCCTTCTGACTTGAGCGGAGAACTACAATCTCACTCATAATTATCACCTCACCAGTTCAAGAAACTGTTTGGCTTTCTCAGATATCTTTATGTATTTAATATCGTCCATGCCTTCCAGTTTTTCTTCTGGTATGATATCACGCCTGCCAAGGCGTATTACAACTTTAAGCACCTCTTTCAGGTCCTTGGGTTCTGCAGCCACAACCTCGCTGGCGGCCTCAAGCATAAAGTCTGAGTAGAGATATAGAGCTATACCACCGACCGCCCTGCTGGAAGTGACTTTTAGATAATCCTGCAGGATATCTTCAATATCAAACTTCTTGAAAACAATCTTATATGCATCTTTTACAGGTACAACTTTCGGGTCAATAAATTTCCTTATTGCATAGAGCAGGTCTGCCTCTGCAAGAATACTCAGTGCCTGCTCAAGCTGGTCTTCCTCTGGTATGGGCTGTAAACCCGGGAAGATACTGGCATATCTCCTTTCTCTGTAGGGTTTTATTAGAAGGAACTTGAAGATATCCCAGCCAAAGATTGCCTTTGGAATCCTTATAAGCATATTCTTTCTGATTTCCTGTCTGTAGCTTATTGCAATGTCAAGAGTATTGATGAGACTGCCATATTCATCCATTAAACCCCTTGCCTTTAGCTCCTCATCAAATTCATGCATTAGCTCTTCCCTTTCTTCGATTATCCTTGTATCAATGGCATAGGCAGGTGTGGTTTCTGCATTGTAAAGTCTGGCATTAAACTTGCGCTTGAGTTCCTCATACTCTCTGAGCTTCTTGACATCAACTCTTTTTGAAAGCAGATAATCAAGAATTTCGTCTCTGCTGTACTTAAGAATTTTTGTATAGGCTATTGCTAAAGCCTGTCTGTTATAGCGCCCACTCACGAGAATGGAGCGCTCATGATGATATCGAACATGCTCGACTACAATCCTGCCATACTTTGCTCTGAGATAGCCTTCATAATCCAGTTTGCCTTCCTTTCCAACTTCAACCTGTTCCCTCATAGTTACCCACTTATCATTCTTACTGGCTTTGAATGTAACAGTGGCTGACTTTATTTTCCCCTTCTTCTTCTCCCTTGCAATTTCCACAAGTTCTCTGTATGCCATTCTCTCAGTGGGTGTGAAATTGGCAATATCCACTGTAAACTCACCACCATAGGTGAGATAGGGGAGAATTTCAAGGCGATAAATCCCCTGTTCATTGGGTACAAGACTTATTTCACGCGACCTGCATTTGGTGCATACAAATCTACCTCTCTCTTCGATTATCCTTGTGGCGTCCTTGCCCTTTGCCTCCTTGCCACAGGAGCATTTGAAAGAAACAAACTCTTCAAGATGGCCAATAGCAATATTATGGGCAGCTATAGCACCTTTAGTACGTTCGAAAGTGCCCTTTTTATAGGCTGCGGTCGTCCTGAAAAACATCTTGTGCCTTGCCACATCTCTCTGGTCCTCAACATCCTCACGTCTGTAGCTTCCTTTCTCAAATGGACTTCCAAAGCGGTTCAGACCAAGAGCAAAATATGGTGAGTCAAAGCCACGCTGTTCCATCTCATCCTTCAGACGCTTAAGCTCCTCAAGATTGTGTTTAAGGTTAAGATAGAGCTCTTCAAAATATCTCTTATCCTTCTTCAGACTATCCAGATTAACCCTGAAGGTTGATGATATCTCATCCAGCAGTTCAGTGGCTCTGGTAATCAACGGGATAGTGTCTTCATCTTTCATATTCCAAGCTCCATAAGAAAGCTACCGCTCATCAAATCTAACGTTTAATAATATATGTGTAATAGGGGGATTTAAATACTTATCTGATAGTTATACAGATATTTTACAAAAGGTTAGTATTTAAAGGTTTCTTCTATTACACAGTTTTATTATCTTCATCATTATTTCTTCCGGTTTTTTCTTTTATATATTAAAATGGATTATACAATAGAGAGAATTAGAAAGCTGAATAACAAAAATAGAAAAGTAGTTTCAATATCTTTCTGGTAGAATAAAGTAAAAAATCCAGAGATGGTGTATTACCTTTTCATATCTCTTATTTTCCTTACGTCTTCAATTCTGCTGATAAAAATTTTGCCATCACCTGGCCTGCCTGTGTGGGCAGCTTCAGCAATAAGGTCACATACTCTGTCCACTTCCTCATCCTTCACAACACACACGAAAGTCACCTTCTCAAGAAATTCGAACCTGTAAGGCTTACCCTCAATCTCTTTGATACCAAGCTGGGAGCCAATGCCCTCGCTGTCGTACTTTGTGAATGGATAGCCTGCCTCTGTAAGAGCATCCCTAACCTTCCATTTTTTATCTGGTCTTATAACTGTCTCTATTCTCATCATGACATATCACCTCAAACTCTGATGATTTTTTCTACACCAAGAGTGAATATCTTGCCGTCACCAACTTTTCCTGTTCTTGCTGTTTCAAATATTGTTCTGCAACATTATCAGCATTCTTCACGACTTATCCTATAGAACCTAGGCTTGCCATAGCGAATATATTATCAAAATTTATACCAGGTAATTTTCCTTTTACCATAAACCAGGTATGGCCAGAAATATAAAAACCATATTCTTTCAGCAGATTTTCTGCATAATGATTATTCTCAGGTACATCAAGCATTACACTTCTGTTTTCAATAAAATACATTGCATCACTTAGGAGTGATTCTGCTGTCTTATGGTTACCTTCCCTTACCTCCCATGGAGCGATTATATCAACCCCGGCAATTCTGATAATCACAAGGAAGCCATCAGGCAAACGGTTTAAGAATATTCTGGACTTATTAAAATTATACTCAAGCAATACGGAACGGTCATCCTTCCATGAGAGATTGTCCATAGTCAGGGCTTCTTTAGTATCAGACGGGGTTGAGATGTAATCCTCCATTTTTCGAGTGTTTTCACCTCTGTACCTCCACCTGTTTATACGCATAATCTGAGAAAATCCGGAACGTGTGTACAGGCTTGTAGCACGGGGTGAAGCTGTAAGGTAAATTGTTCTTACTCTCATTTCAAGAAAGTTAAGTGCTTTAATAAAAAGTTCAGTTCCAAATCCTCTGTTTCTCAACTCTTCTCTAACTATAAAGTTGCCAATCCAGGCGCTGTGATTGTATAGTATGGTGGTAATACCACCTGCAACTTCTCCACCGAATTCTAAGGTAAAGCAGCCTTCAGGGTTATTGCCAAGCAGAAACTCATATTCCTGTGCGTCACTTACCCAGCCCTCTTTATTTGCAAATTCGAGAAGCTCTGTAATATCGCTGTGACACATTAAACGGATTACATGATTCGTAAAGCATCACCACAGGGTTATTATCATACTATCCTTTCATCAGCGCTTCAATGTCATCTTCACTTATACCATATCCTTTGTCGCCAATTCTCTTTATCTCTCCGAGCAATTCTGAATATTCCTTACTGTATAAACCCATTTCAGAAAGCTTATTTTTAATGGCATGTTTTCCAGAATGTTTGCCTATAACTATTTCCCTTTTCTGACCTATAACCTCTGGCAGGAACGGTTCATAAGTCAGAGGATTTTTTAAGACAGCATCCACATGTACACCAGATTCATGCCTGAAGGCATTTTTACCAATAATTGGCTTATTTTCAGGAATTCTTATAGCCGAGTATTTCTCCACAAGGCGAGAAAGCAACAGAATTCTACTTTTATCAACTATGGATTCGGTTCCATACAGAACTTCCAGAGCCAGTGCAACTTCCTGGAGAGAAGCGTTACCGGAGCGCTCTCCAATCCCATTAACTGTAACCGAGACCATGTCTGCACCTGCCACCACACCTGCAAGAGCATTGGCTGTTGCAAGGCCAAAGTCATTGTGAGTATGAACGCCAATCTGTGTATCCTTCTTCATAACTCTCCTGAAGAACTCAACAATATGCTGATATGCCTGGGGTGTTGCAACGCCCACAGTATCAGAGATATGTACTCTATCTGCTCCTCTCTCTTCTGCCATTTTATAAAGAGTAAATAGCTCTCCGAGAGGTGTTCTTGTAGCATCCTCGCTGGAGAAGGAAACAAAAAGATTATGGTCCTTGGCAAATTCAAGAGCTTCAAGAGCATTTTCAACCACCTCTTCTTTTGTATGCCTCATCTTGTACTTCAGATGCACAGGGCTTATAGATGTAAAGAGAGATATACCATCTACTCCAGCATCGACAGCTAACTCAACGTCTGAAACTATCGCTCTTGAAAGAGCAAAGATTCTGGCAGATAGTCCCTCCCTTGAAATCATCCTCAAAGCCTTGAACTCACCTCGTGAAACTACAGGAAAACCAGCCTCAATCTCTTTTATTCCAAGAGCACTGAGTTTACCTGCAATCTCCAGCTTCATCTCCGGAGAAAAGCTGACCCCCGGTGTCTGCTCGCCATCCCTCAGAGTTGTGTCAAATATAACCGGTTTTTTATCTATTCCAGGATTGTGGGGGCACTGTAAGAACCATTCCAATCTTCTAACCTCCTTTTGAAACTATATATCTCTTCAGAAAAAACAATCTTACCTTTTTCCATAAATGCAACTCTACTGCCAAGGGCAATGGCATCCATGTGGTCATGGGTTACAAGAACTGTTGGTATAGGATGTACTTTAAGGATATCCCTGACTTCTCTTCTCATTTCATCCTTTGTTTCAGGGTCAAGGGATGAAAAAGGTTCATCAAGAAGAAGCACTTTTGGTCTTGTGATTAGAGTTCTTGCCAGTGCAACCTTCTGTTTCTGACCTCCAGATAGGCGTGAAGGCTTTATATCCCTGAACTTTAAAAGCTCAAATTCCTCCAGAACCTCTTCGACTTTTGTAGAAATTTCAGACTTTTTCAGACCTCTTGCCAGAAGACCGAATGCTACATTATCATACACTGTCATGTGAGTAAAAAGAGCAAGGTCCTGAAAAACATAACCGACACCTCTATCCTGAGGTGATAGATTTATCCTGGACCATGACTCATAAACTGGTGAACCCTGAATTTTAATTGAACCTGCGTCGGGCTTGAGAAGACCTGCCACAGCCCTTAGTGTCGAAGTCTTACCTGAACCATTTTTGCCCAGAAGTACAAGCACCTCTCTTTCAACTTTGAAGTTCATATTCAGACTGAACCCTCTGAAGTTCTTTTCAAAATCTGCCTCAAGCATCTGCACACCTCCCAAAAGCAGCCAGAATTGATGTGAATACAAAAGTTCTGGTATCTTTTGTATTTGAGGCTTCCTTTAGAATGCCTGTGGGATACTCTACTTCTATAATATTAAATCTTTCCGGGATATCAATAAATCTTATAATTCTTCCCATGGAAAGGGTACCTCCACATAGGGACTGAGTAAACCATTTGAGCATTTAATTGAATTCAGAAGCTTTTCAACCAGTATATTGTCTGTTTCCATCATATCTTCCTCTGAGAAGATAAGGGGCTTAATCAGCCCCTTCTTCAAGTTTCTCCAGCAGTGTGTTGCTCACCACTAAACCCTTCTTTGTGAGTACAGCATTTGTAAT
The DNA here is from genome assembly GCA_002897955.1 of archaeon BMS3Bbin15. NCBI lineage: Archaea > archaeon BMS3Bbin15. The sequence continues at coordinate 11,030 of BDTY01000116.1, read as the reverse complement.
TTTATCCACAAGATATATGCCGCCTCTGTAGCCGACTATGGCTCTCCTGTGATACCCGAAGCGGTCCTCTATCGGGAAACCCACTCTTATCAATGGTATATCCAGGTCTTCCTCTATGAATCTACCCTTGGACGTGCCGAAGATGAGGTCAACTGGCTCCTCCTTTATCTTTTTGTAGAGTTCATGAAGGTCTGATTTTATCATTACATCCATGTCCAGTCCAAGCTCGTCAGAGAGTTTCATCATATCTTCTCCCCAGGGTTTGAAGTCGGAAGATGTGAGAGCAAACTTGGGTTCCATGCCCATCTCTGCAGCCAGACGTACCAGACCTTCGACGACATCCGGGTCACCGAAAATAGCCACTTTGAGGCCGGTTAAGAACATATGCGCATCAATAATGGCATCAAGAAGCCTTGCTCTCTCGTCATGGAGTTCTTCTGATATTTCTCTACCAGTTACCTCTGATAGAGTTTTAATAAATCTATCAGTATTCTCAATACCAATGGGCATGGGTAGAGTATGGGCGGGAATACTGTATTGTTTCTCGTATATCTCTGCGGCTTCACCACCAACATGCTTCTGCAGTGCAATTGTTGCAAGAGAATTGGCAGAATCTCTGAGCTCTTCAACTGTTGTGCCACCTTTTGGGAAGTGAGGCTTTGGATTATATATACCACCATCGAGGGTGTCTGAATAATCTGTAAGGAATATACCTTCTATGCCCATCTTTCTTGTCATAGCCTTAATTTCCCTTATATCACCGGGATTCACCCAGCCAGGCATAATATTTACCTTTCCGTTAGGTTTATCCTTCACAGGAAAATTCATAGCCACAGTTTTGAGGAAGTTGTCAAAGCCTGTTATATGGGTGCCTATAAACGAAGGCGTGTTTACCGTGATGATGGGTATATCAACGTCTGGATGTTCATCAGTGAATTCATCGACTATACCTGCTATGTCATCGCCTATGGTCTCTGAGAGACAGGTGCTGCATACTGTAATCATAGTGGGATGGCACCTCTCATAGACATTTTTCAGAGCAGCAAGGAGGTTTTCTCTCCCACCGTAAATTGTTGTTTTTTCTGTCAGCGATGTTGTGGCTACCTCTATGGGCTCGCGGAAGTGCCTTGCCATCTGATGCCTCGGGTAGGTGGCACAACCCTGTGAACCATGGTTTATTGTCAGAGCGCCGTGGACACCATAATTTGCCAGCATGGCACCTATGGGTGCGCAGGAGCGCGTAGGATTGATAGCCACTGCTCTGTTTTGTTTTGTTACTATACTCAATCAAACCACCTCCGGATTTGAATTATTTTTTACCGGCCATGCCTTTTCTCTTAACATTTTCCATACGGGAGTATTTATTGCTTTATCTATATCCCTGGCGAAATTCACCATGCCCGAGTAACCGGCATAAGGTCCTGTTTCGTAGGTGTGCCCATTTACAAAGGATACGCCCAGCTTGTAAGCCAGATACTTCTCTTTATTACCTGAAATAAACAGGTCTGGCTTATAGGTTTCAATGATTTCTTCCAGTTCCATAGCATTGGGGTTGTCAATCACAATAGTACCTTTCTTAACTTTTTTGAAAATCTTATCATAGTCATCCTCGTGCCCGAAAGTTGTGGCAGCAGCAACAACCTCCATGCCAAGTTCTCTCATAAGGTCTGGCCAGTGCCATGCCCTTGGAGCACCCTGATAGATGAAAACTGTCTTGCCCTCAAGACGCTTCTTGTAGTACTCTATTTTTGGCTTGATCTTCGCAGTCTCTGTCTTTATTATCCTCTCAGCTTCCTTCTCAAGGCCGAAGAACTTGGCAACATCACGGAGAGCATTGGACATATTATTTATGCCCCATAGGGTTACATTGATAGATGGGGTGTTGTACTTTTCTTTCATCATGTCTGCAATATATGTGGCTGACCTCTGACAGTGCACAACATTTAGCTGTGCCTTGTGCATAATTTTCAAATCATCTATTGAAACATTGCCGGTAAAACGCGTAATTATATTCACGCCCATGTCTTCAAAGAGATGTTCGAAGGTTTTCTCGTCATTTTTAATATTATAGTCACCAACAATGTTTATTGAGTAAGCATAGTCCTCTTCAGGCTCAACAGAACCCACAAGCTCGTCGAATATGGTCATATTCCCCACATGGTGCCCCTGGGACTGGCTCACACCTCTGAAACCCTCGCAGGGAAAGAAAACTACTGGTTTGCCTATCTTCTCTTGGGCAGCCTTTGCAACATATTTACCATCATCACCAATCAGGGCTGTGGGGCATGTGTTGTAAACAAAAACACCTTTAGCTTCTGGAAATTCTTCGGCAGCCTCTATAATGGACTGGAGAAGTTTCTTCTCACCACCAAAGATAATATTCGATTCGTCTATATCGCTTACAAATATATACTTCATGTGGAAATCTGAATCAGCAAGATGTGGTCTGTAACCCCACGAGTAGAAGGCACAGCCTATTGGGCCGTGGGTCATCTGGATAACATCCTTTACAGGACCGCCTACCACACCTCTACAGCCAGCATAGGTGCAGCCTCTTTCAGTCATATCACCTGGTGTGGTGGGGACATTGCAGGCTATCTCACAACCTGAGGAATCACCACCACAGCCGTTCTCTCCTTTTATAACAATATGTTTTTTTCTTTCAGGTATTGTCTTGTCACACTTTAGAAGCATTTTCTACCTCCTTCAATCCGTTTTTATAATTTCTATTTTTTCCAGTATGTTTGCACTGCAGCCCTCTTCCCCAGGCACACCTATAGCATCAGCTCTGCACTGGATGCAGTTTCTGAACTGGTTGATCACGGCCTCACACCCATCTCTTATCCTGTTGACTTCTTCTGCTGTGGGAGGAGGGATGTCCTTGAAATTTCCCTGGGGGATCAGAGGCATGACATTCATGGTATAGGCACCGAGTTCTCTTACTACCTTGGCAACCTCCACAAGGTGTTTATCATTTATGCCTGGAATCAGAACCGAGTTCACCTTCACAACCATTCCACGCTTTGAAGCCTCCTTTAGCCCGGCTAACTGATTTTTGCTCAGAATTTCAAAGGCCTCTCTACCCCTGTAGGTTTTATTATCGTATCTCACAAAAGAGTAGATTTTCTTTCCAATCTCCGGGTCAACGGCATTTATGGTTATTGTTAAAGTGGTAATTCCTGCTCTGTCAAGTTCATCAATTCTTTCAGGTAAAGCAAGCCCGTTGGTTGACAGGCATCTTGTGAGGTAGGGAAATTCTTCCTTTGTCTTCACAAGTGTTTCAAAAGTTGCAGTATTGGCGAGAGGGTCGCCTGGACCAGCTATGCCCAGAACCCTGATTCTTGGTTCCATTTTAACAGCCTGTTCTATTGTTTGCATTGCCTCGTCAGGAGATATCACCCTGGTGGTAACTCCCGGGCGGTTCTCATTGGCGCAGTCATACTTGCGCACACAGTAGTTACACTGAACATTGCATTTGGGAGCCACAGGGACATGGATCCTTCCAAATTTGCTGTGAGCCTCTTTGCTGTAACATGGGTGATTCTTCACCTTGGGAATACAGCTTTCCTTAAACTCTATATATTTTTTATAATCCATATGATACACTCCTTTAGTTACGGCATCAGAGAATTGCTCTCTCACCTTTTTCATTTGTTCTTACCCTGACTGCATCTTCAATAGGACACACGAAGACCTTGCCATCACCTATATTGCCTGTTTTGTTTACATCAATGATAGTGCTGACTACTTCCTCCACCTGGTCATCGGTTGTTATCAGAGTGACCATCCTCTTTGGTATATAGCTTAGCCTTGTGCCTTTTTCATACTCCTTCACAGGTTCGCCACTGATTTCATATTGAAGCCCTTTCTGTCGCCCTCTGCCAAGAGCATTGTTAACTGTCATGGAGTAATGACCCTTCTCAGCCAGTGCATCTCTTGTCCTCTGAGTTTTGTTGATTCTTATGAAAGCAACAATCTCTTTCATGACTACAGCTCCTCATTACCTGTCCTGATTGTGTAGGCGGTGTCAACAGGGCTAACAAAAATTTTACCGTCACCGTAGTGGCCAGTTAATGCAGAGACCTGAATATTGCTCACCACCTTTTCAACATCGTCATCTTCCACAACTATAAGAATCATAGTCTTTGGAAGCTCTTCATAATGAATGGAATCAACAGTAATGCCACGCTGCTTACCTCTACCATAAACATCTACTTTTGTCAGCGCAGGAAATCCAGCGGCTGCAAGGGATGAAGCTACATCTTCTGTTTTTTCAGGTCTTATTATTGCTCTTACCATTTTCATTTTTTAATCCTCCTAATCCACAATACCGAATTCTTTCATCAGGTCTTCAAGCTCATCAATGGTTATGGGAGTGGGCACTCTGAAGTCTCTGTTTTCTTCTATTTTCTTTGCCAGATTCAGATATTCCTGGGCCTGAGGCATATTGGGGTCGTAGTCGATAACAGTCTTCTTGTTTATCTCTGCCTTCTGAACATCCTTGCTCCTGGGTATGAAGTATATCATCTTTGTGTTGAGTCTTCTTGCAAACTCCTCGACAAGCTCTTTTTCATTCTCAACCAGCCTGGAGTTACATACTATGCCTGCGAGACGTGCGTGACCCCTCGCTGCAAACTTCTTGATACCTTTTGATATGTTGTTTGCAGCGTACATTGCCATATATTCGCCAGATACAACAATGTATATCTCCTCTGCATAACCTTCTCTGATAGGCATGGCAAACCCACCGCAGACCACATCACCGAGAACATCATAAAAAACATAGTCAAGGTCACCTGTGTAGGCACCAAGGTTCTCCAGAGTCTGAATCGAAGTGATTACACCTCTACCACCGCAGCCTACACCTGGCTCGGGACCACCGGATTCTACACATTTTACACCGCCATAACCATCTGCCAGAACTTTATTAAGACTTACATTCTCCGGGCCTTCTTCCCTCAAAGTATCCAGCACTGTGGGCTGCCTCTTACCGTTTAGAAGTAGCCTGGTACAATCTGCCTTGGGGTCGCACCCTACTACCATAATTTTTTTACCTATTCTGGCAAGAGATGCTGCAGTGTTCTGCTGCGTGGTGGATTTACCGATTCCACCTTTTCCATAAAATGCCACCTGTCTCATTCATTTACCTCCTGATTCTATAACGAATTTTCCAATTTTTAGCGATTGGTTTTATGAAATAAGATATATATAAAGGTAGTTGAGAAGAATACTCAAATTTTATTTTATTATATGATTTTATACGAGGTTATATACAAATTTATTATCTTATAAGTAATTTTCTTAATATTGTATACATTATCATAAAATGTCCTAAATCTGCTCAAATAACTTTATATTTGCAAGGAGATAACCAAAATCATGGTGGGATCTGAAAGATTGACTATCTCAGTCGGACCAGCAATCAAAGAGTTTCTGAAGAAATACAAGAAGTACACAGGAAAAAGTCATTCAGAAATTATTAGGGAAGCTTTGAAAAACTATTTTGAACTTATGGATGGGGATATATATAGCTTTAATCCTGAACTAGGTCGCCTTTATTATGAGATGCTTTCCAGCGGAGAGCATATTATTCTTGATATTGACCACTGGATGCTTTTCTTAAGGGAAGTCAACAGTAAAGATAGAACAGGCTTCTGGAAGGAACATAGGGCTGTGGCAAGGTCACATGCAGAGCAGTTTGCTGAAAGGGGTGTTTCACCTATGGAGGTGCTCCAGCGTCTTGAAGCCTGTAACCTGTTTACTCTCAGCAAAAACTCTGATACGGAGTTCACAATCGTCTTAAGTTCTGATGTGACTAAAAAGTTTATAAAGACTTTTCTGGAAGAGGTTTTCCGCGGGATGAATCTGAAGGTGGAAGTCAGAGAGGATTACTCAAAGTTGAGAATGAGAATAATTGAGGATAAAAAGGGTGAAGCCTCAAAAGTTAAGTTGGAGTGAATTTCCTTATAAATGCAAAAAGGATAAGTAGAATAAATACAACCTGATTTTATGTTAAGGCTTTACAATACCATGTCGGGAAGGAAGGAGATTCTATCTCATGAAGGAGAGGAGGTGAAAATCTATACCTGCGGCCCCACAGTTTATGATTTTGCTCATATAGGAAACTTCAGAGCCTATATCGTTCATGATATGTTGAGGCGCTATCTCAAGTTTAAAGGCTTTAAAGTGAGACAGGTTATGAATATTACAGATGTGGATGACAAGACAATAAAGAGGAGCAGGGAGGAGGGAATTTCTCTGAAGGAATATACTGCAAGATATGAAAAAGCCTTTTTTGAGGACATGAAGGCAGTGAATATTGAGAGAGTCGAACACTATCCCAGAGCTACGGAACATATTTCAGACATGGTGAAAATAATAAAAGTTCTGCTTGAAAAAGGCTATGCTTACTACGCACGGGATAAAAGTATTTATTTTGATATATCCAGGTTCAGGGACTATGGAAAACTCTCAGGCATAAAAATTTCAAGCCTGAAGGAGGGAGCAAGGGTAAAGCAGGATGAATATGCCAAGAATGAGGCAAGAGATTTTGCCCTGTGGAAAGCCTACAGTAAAGAGGATGGAGAGGTTTTCTGGGAGACTGATATTGGAAAGGGCAGGCCTGGATGGCATATAGAATGCAGTGCAATGAGTATGCGCTACCTCGGGGAAACTCTTGATATTCATGCTGGTGGTGTGGATTTAATCTTTCCTCATCATGAAAATGAGATTGCCCAGAGTGAAGCCTGCACAGGTAGACAGTTCTCAAAATTATGGGTACATAATGAACATCTTCTTGTTGAAGGAAGAAAGATGAGCAAGAGCCTCGGGAACTTTTTCACCCTCAGAGAGCTTCTCGATAGAGGTTATAACCCGATGGCTATACGCTATCTTCTTCTCGCAACTCACTATAAAAGAAAGCTAAATTTCACATTTAAGGCTTTAAAGGATGCTGAGATAACCTTGAAGAGGCTGGAGGATTTCACTGATAGGATTGCAAAGCTGGAGGTAGAGGGTGGTAGTTACATGAAGGAGAATATAGATAAAGTCAGAGAGAAGTTCTTCTCTGCTCTTGATGATAATTTAGATACCCCTAAGGCTCTATCCTATATTTTTACCATTGTTAAGGAGGTAAGCCGGGAAATCAGTTCAGGGAAGGTTGGGACTGAAGATAAAAATGAGATTATACGGTTGATTAATGATTTTAACTACATATTTGCAGTTCTGCAGGAAAGAAAAAATGAACTGCCAGAAGAACTCAGGAGGCTAATAAAAGAGAGAGAAGAGGCAAGGGCAAGGGGAGAGTTTAAAAAGGCTGATGGGATAAGGGATTACCTTCTGAGCAAAGGGATAGAGATAGAGGATACCAGGGAGGGAACAGGGTGGAGGTGGAGAATATAGGTTTACTCATACCTTTTTGAGAAATAAAAAATTCGCAGGAAGGCAACCAGATTTGTAAACAGGGCAAGGATGACGAGGATGGCATAGAGAAATCCTGTAATACCTCCGAGAAATATCAAAAATAACCTCGTATCACGGTTCATCAGCACCTCATATAGGCGTGTAAATGTGATTCCCCTGAGTTCCGCTTTGGAACTGGTGTAACTGATGGAATAACTGCCAAGCATTGCAAGGCCACCTACCAGCCAGAGACTTTGAGGGTTTGAGGCAATAATTCCGAGGATTATCAGCATATCTGCATATCTATCCAGTATAGCATCGAAGATTGCGCCTGATGGAGAAACAAGCCCCTTTAGCCTGGCGATTTCTCCATCACATCCATCGAGAATCGAGGAAATCTGAGCAACAATTCCTGCAATTATGCTCTGACCCATGGCAAAAAGAGCAGCAGAAAAAAGACCAAAAAGGAAGCTTATAAAGGATATCATGTTTGGAGTAAGATGAGTATTTACCAGAAATTTTGAAATTTTAATGGAGATTTTCCTGTTTATATGTTTTGAAATTATTCCATCTGTGGGTTTAATCAGAGAATTCAGCAGTATGTCTTCTGCTTCCTTAAGTTTTTCCCTTGTATCCACGTCACACCAGAAGTCTCCTGTTATATCAAAGGTTTTGAGCTTTTTCTTAAGGGCAAGTTTTCCCATAACATCTGTCACAGAGAATTTTCCCGCGAAATCTCTGGTAATATTGGTTACATCGGGCGTGCAGTAAAAAATTCCTGTGTCAATGGCATTGTATTCCTTTAGTTCCTTTCCTATACTGGTTACATTACCCTCTCTGTCAATCAGTACCCTTGTGGCATCCTCTGAGTCATGACCCTTGAGATTCCTGTCTATGCATAGGGTTGTGATGTTAGGTTTTGATGATAAGAGTTTGACCAAACTCTCGGAATCGAAAATGTGGTCACTCATTAAAAGCAGGAAGTCTTCATCACCTACAGCACTGGCTCCTTTCAAAAGGGAGTAACCACCCCCTTTACCTATATCATCATTGAAGACCAGTTCAGCTTTTCCTTCCAGTTCAGCTTTTACTCTGTCGTCACTGTAAACAACTATAATTTCATCTATACCTGCTTTTTTCAAGTTGTCAATAACCCTATCAATCAAGGTTCTGCTCAAAAGCAGGGTAAGGGGTTTTGGGCGGCTGCACTTTAACCTCTTTCCCCTTCCTGCTGCAAGTATTACAGCTTTCATTTAAGCTGCTTTTATGAATTTTTCTATCATCTCTCTGGCCACGGCATCAGGATACTGCCTGGGTGGATGTTTGAATAAGTAGGCACTCACACCTTCAAGAGGCCCTTTAATATTGTTATCCAGGGCTATCTTTGTAGCTCTGATTGCATCCACAGCAACCCCTGCACTGTTAGGTGAATCTTCAACAGATAGATGCACCTGAATTTTTAGAGGAATATCACCGAATTTTCTGCCCTTTACATAGATGAAAGCCTGTTTGTTGTCATTGAGGAAGGGTACGTAGTCACTGGGCCCAATTCTGGTTGGAACCTCATAGTCCACCATACTGGTTATGGCTTCGGTTTTGCTGATTCTTTTTGACTTGAGTCTCGACTCCTGGAGCATATTTTTAAAGTCTGTATTTCCTCCAATATTCAGCTGATAGGTTTCTTCCACCTTGACGCCCCTGTCTTTGAGGAGCTGAACAAGTGCTCTGTGGAGTATGGTGGCACCAACCTGACTTTTTATATCATCTCCTGCCACAGGTAAGCCTGCTCTGGTGAATTTCTGTGCCCACTCATTATTGCTGGCTATAAACTCTGGAATGCAGTTGACAAAACCCGCTCCAGCATCAATGGCTGTCTGGGCGAAATATCTTGTTGCCCTGGCGCTTCCCACAGGCAGGTAATTTATAAGTACATCAACCTGGGCTTCTTCCAGGGCTCTGGCAACGTCCACAGGTTTCTGGCTATTGCTAACAGGAATGATGTCTTTTAAATATTTGCCTATGCCATCCATTACGGGAGCTTTCTGAACTTCCACACCCACTTTAGGGACTTCACTGAATCTGGTAGTACAGTTTGGCTCTGTAAAGATAGCTTCACTCAGGTCTTTTCCCACTTTATGGGCATTTATATCAAAGGCAGCCACAAATTTTATATCTTTAATATGGTATCTGCCAAACTTTGTGTGCATAAGACCGGGGATAATGTCTTCAGGTTTCGCATCTTTATAGTATTCTACTCCCTGAACCAGGGAAGAAGCACAGTTGCCAACGCCTGCGATTGCTACTCTAATCTCTCTCATCTAATCACCTCGCAAACTTTTAAAAGATAGGTTCAAACCTGCATTATTTACCTCCAAATTCTCTTTATTCGGCAGGTTTGAAAAGTTAGAAAGCCACCCTTTATGGGCCTTTTCCTACCTATAGTATTTAAATTTAATGAATGAAAAGTTTATTGAAATGTTATTTAAAATCATTAATCTGATTATTGCTAATATCAATGCAGTCAAATATTCTTGTTTTATTTTGAAAAACAAAGGAAGAGATATTGGAAGGGATTGATTACTTATATAATCTATTTATATTGCATATACATCTCCAATAAATAGAATGGATGCTTCTCTGACTATTCTATAGATATAGTTCCTTTTCTTCCTACATTTAGCTGAATCTTTCCCTGCCATTCTGTCACATATGCACCTTCTACTTTAATCTTCTTTCCTTCTTCAGCTTGCTCTATCTGGTCTTCCCATAAAGTCAGATTAATTTTTCCAGTTTCATCCTCGATTAAAGCTGTGGCAACTTTCTTTTGACCAAATCTTGTATTTACTGTTCTTGGCTCAGAGATTTCTACTATTGTTCCTTCTAAAGAAACATCTTTCATGTTAGAACTAACTTCACTTACTTTCATAATATCAGTATAGTCTTATTGACTAACGTTTATATATCTTAGTGATTAGGGGGTATCTTTGTCACTTTATCCTTTTCCATAATCCCACAATGGTCTGATTTTAGCGAAGCCTCAGCTAACTCCGTGGAAATTGCTGTTGAGGGCTCTCTTTCAACCCCATAATGGTGTGATTTTAGTAGCAGGCTCGATATTTCTATATTTTGTCATGATTCTATATGAAATTTACTTCTTTTCAATGTGGCTGTCCGGTTGTGCAGTTGTTATAAGTTGTTATATAAAAGTCCGTGATATATCACTGCATCAATAGTTATGAGTGCCCACCACAACAGGTATCCCGAACTTCTCTTCAATTATATTCTTCATTTCTTCCACATCAATATTCGGGCAGGATGGCTTGAGCTTTGACATACATGAGAAGAAATGTATTGCATCTACCTCTACATTTTTCACCTGAGTTGCAGCCTTTGCCATCAGTCTCCTTCCGGGGCAGCCACCACAATTCCCTAGAGCCACGCCAGACTGTGTAAAAACTCTTTTTTCTTTCACCCTTCTATATCTTGATTTTATTTTTCATAGTGATTTGTTTCATCAAATATGTGAGACTTACAATCGTACTATGCTGCTGCGGTTTAGAGGCAGGTTATCAGGTGCACTGACTGGAACTTATGATTGTATTATGCTGCAGCAGCATCTGCTGCAGTAA
>BDTY01000115.1 GCA_002897955.1 archaeon BMS3Bbin15 | reverse complement strand
GAAGGACCAGGAGCACAGGCAGAGAATAACAGGGGAAGAGCTTAGAAAGATGTTGAGAAGGAAGAATATTTTGTAGATAGGCTATACATAATAAATATATTTGATGAGGTCAAAGTAAGAGAAGAGTATACCATCAAGCCGGGGTAGTCTAGAGGCGAGGCGGTGGATTGCAGATCCACTTTACATGAGTTCGAATCTCATCCCCGGCTTAAATTTATTTTTATTTCATGTAAATTACAATTCCATTAATAGCATTTTTTAGTAAAGAACAACCAAATTACTTAAAAAGAGTTGCCGTTTCTGCATTATTTTCCCTGCACCTCTGGCATGTAGGCTATTGATGTAGCTATTCGTCTATTACTTCCGCAACTTTCCAGAGCATCTTATCTGCTATTCCATCAGCTTTAGCTTTGCCGAGTTTATTTTTCAGTGCTGTTTTTCTCAGGTATTCAATCATATCAGCTACTATAGCGCAGGTTGCCTTTTCATCGTTGAATTTCATTTCTGTTAGTCTGAGCCTTATAAGATTCTTTGCCTTTATTTCACCGAGAATTCCCCCGAGTTCACTCTCTATTACACCAAGAATCTTGTTGCATTTCTGTCTGGGGAGCTTAACTGCTCTCAATTCTTTCTCGTTAATCTTTGGTTTCATATCTTCGATGATTTTATCTGCTGATTTCTCGGCATCATGCTGTATTCTCTCTTTGAATTTGAGAATCTCACTGGATAGTTTCTCTGGCTCAGAAGAACTTACATCTTCAGGTTCTTCAGTCACTGTACTTCTTTCATGGGTTGTTGCACTTTCTGAAGTTACTGTATTTTCAGGAATCTTATCTGCCACTTTTCTTAAAGCGTCTTTTTCAATTTCTATGATTTCAAGAGCGCCTTCACACAATTCAGGTTCTGGAATGTTATAGAAAGTTGAGCCTTCTGTGGAAGAGACCACTTCCTTCATGGTAAATATGATATCACCGTTCATAAAGATTATGTAGCAGGAATTTAACATCTTATCCTTTCTGAAGTTTAATCTGAGTACACCTGCAAAACCTGCTTTTTTTCTCTCTTTAATCTCCTTACTGAACTCTTTTGCATCCACTCTTTTAATTCCATCAAGCTTTGCAGAATTGCAGAGGCTGCATATTATATGTATTGTTTTTTCCGGAATTTGTTCCATGATACCTCTCCTGTTGAACTATCTGTCTGTAAACAGCTATGAGTTTCCTGCTTTCACGACCAGACTTGCAACGGAAATATATTCCAGCAAAAGTCCAATCTTCACAGGCGTGAATTCGGGCGCTCCTGCTCTAATCCCTCTCTAAAGAGAGTGGGGTTTCCACTCAAACTTATTAAAAAGGGGAGTTACACGAGGAGGGTAACATCTGCATCACTGGCTATATCGAGGAATGCAGCGGCTCCAATGCAGGCCTCAGTCGGAATGAGGTCTTCTTCCTTTACACCCATCACATCCAGAGTCATCTGACAGCCATAGAATTTTACTCCCATCTCTTTGCACATGTTTATAAATTCTTCAATATCTGGTACATTGGCTTTTTTCATCATATTCTTCATCATCATAGTCGCCATACCAGTCATGCCAGGTAGCATACCGATTATATTTGGTACAGGCATAGGCATTGCCGGATTTGCTATGGGGGCTACTTTGAGATTTTTGTATTTTTTCTTGTTTATTATATCAAGTCCGTAGAATGTAAAGAATATATTAGCCTCCCAGTCCATACTTGCTGCAGTAGTTGCAAGAATCAATGGGGGATATGCAGCATCTAGGGTACCTTTTGTCACAATAATACATATTTTCTTTTTCTTATCTTCCTCTTCCGCCATTTAAATCACCTCTTTTATATTTAGATGTTTTATTTCTTCTTTATAAAGAATATATACTTACCATCATCCTCTTCCATTCCCAGTAGTTCAGTCTTACTATGTCTTACAAAAGCTGGAATATCACCTTTTGAACCTCTGTCTGTTGCTATTACTTTGAGCACTTTTCCGGCTCCAAGCTTTTTGATACTCTGTTTGGTTTTCAATATAGGCATGGGGCACACAAGACCACTCGTATCTAGTACTTCATCAGCTTCCATATATCTGCCTCCTTTTTTACTTTGTTTTGAGTAAACAGTTAAAATTAAATAGTAGAGTATATAAACTTTTCCAATGATGATTGAAGATAGACTTTCTGATAATCTCAGACTGTTGAATTTAACTGAATACGAATCCAAAACATATCTTGCTCTTGTAAATACGGGTATATCGACTGTGAAGGAGATAAGAGAATTTGCTGGCATACCATACTCAAGGGAGTATGATATTCTTGAGTCTCTGGAGAAAAGAGGTTATGTTGTTGTGCAGCCGGGCAGACCGAAGTTATACAGAGCTGTTCATCCAAGGGAGATTCTGTCAAAGGAGCTTGATATCAGGGCAAACGTTATTGAAGAACTTATTAATATACTTACTCCGATATATGAGTCTTCCACAAAACAGTCTTCCTTTGAGGAATTTATATGGATGGTTAAGGGGACGGAAAATATTAAGGATAAGCTCACTGAAATGCTTGGCAGTGCAAGAGAGGAAATTCTTGTGCTTGGTGTAAGGCCTATAATTGAGAAATCTATCATTGCTGCTCTTTCCAAGGCTAGGAGAAAAGGTGTCAGAGTGAGAGTTCTTGGAAGGGTGAAGGGTGTTGAGCATATTCTTAAGGAAGCTGACCTTAAGTATCTCAACTTTGAACACGACCACTCCCGCTTTATCATGGTGGACAGAAAAGAGCTTATCCTCACAAGTGAGGAACAGACAACTGTTAGCTGTGCTCTCTACAATAAAAATCCAGGATGTATAAAGCTGTATGTTAATTATTTTATGCATATGTGGAGTGATCTGGAGCAGGACGTAGCTGATTGAGTTCTTGAAGTCCTGTCCCTAAGTAAAGCTGTAACTTCTTGGGTCTTCCCCTATCCTTTCAACCTTAACAACATCTGTAATGCTAATAATACCCTCGAGATTATCCTGGCTTCCGACAAGAAGCCTTTTTATCGTATGTCCCGCCATTTTTATTGCAGCATCCTTAAGACTTGCTTCTTTCTGGATGAAAATCAAATCTGTGCTCATGGTTGAATTTATAGCCTCGCCAGGGTCTCGTTCTTCAGCTACAATCTTATATGCAAGGTCTCTCTCTGTTATTATACCTATGGGTCTGTTATTCTCCACAACGACGAGACAGCCTATTTTGAATTTCTTCATTTTTCTTGCAGCTTCGCTGAGAGTTGTATCTTTTGGAACTGTTATTACATACTTTGTCATGGCACCTTCCACTCGCTTCATGGTGTTGTTATTGTATTTTTAGATATATAATATTGTTGCATCCGATAATAATATATACTATACCGAGGTTAAGCTGGCTGGTCAGTAATTAAAATTTAAAGGTGATAATATGCATAAGTTTGATGCCAGTAGGGCAGGTCTACTTGACAACGAAGAAAGAAGGAAGTTTCTACCTCCTGAGGATATCCTGAGGAAGATAGGTGTGAGGGAAGACACAATCTTTGCAGATATAGGGTGTGGTACAGGCTACTTCACAATACCTGCTGCTAAAATGGCAGAGAGAGGAAATGTATTTGCCATTGACATGCAGGAAGACATGCTTGAGCTGTTGAAGAAAAAAATCAGCGGGGAGAAAAATATAACCATTGTCAGCTCAACCGAAGACAAAATCCCACTTCCAGGTGAATCTGTGGACATAGCTTTCATGGCTAATGTGCTTCATGAGATTGATGGAGATGGAACACTGAGAGAAGCTCATCGTATTCTCAGGCATGGGGGTATACTGGTGGTTGTGGACTGGAAGAAGGAGAAGGCGGAAATAGGGCCTCCTATGGAACACAGACTTTCCTTAAAAGAGGCAGAATTGAAAATAAAAGAAGTGGGGCTTTCACCGAAGGATAGCTTTGAAATACAGCCCTATCATTACTGTATAGTTGCCAGGAAGTAAAGAGAAGAATCAGGTTGAGTTGAGTAACAGGGGCTATGGCAACGCCAGAACTGCTGTACAGTGCTGGTCTTCCTTGTATTTTGCCTGGGTATAAAATAAGTGGTACCTTTACCGGGAGAAGTCGCCAGTGGAAAAACAGTTTATAAACAGGGAGAGGAAATTGGAAAATTAGATTGGAAACCTTTTTTTATAAATGGCATCGTGATAGTCCGGAAATTTCACCATGTCCTCATCTTAATATATGGTAAAAACAAGGACAAAAGATTTTACTATATGAACCCTTCGAATATTTTTAATAGATTCGACATACCTTCAATGACCTCTTTGACATTGGAAATAGCTTCTTCTTCTATTGTGTCCTTTTGAGTTATGCATCTAGGTAATAAAGGAACAGTAACAGTATAATCACCTTCCTAATTCTTTTCAATCAAAATTTTATATATAAGTTCTGGAGATTCACCATTCGAGATGTACCTTTTGGCTGATAAGGGAACAGAGGTATTTTGCTATCCTGCCATATAACCCTGTGACACTTTTCTGTCCTTTTGAAAAGATACACCTCTTCAGGTGGGTCATTCGTTCACGTTTATTCCATTGATTCGAGAACCTTTTCAACCCCTACTCCTGTTTCTTCAACACGGACGAGTTCCTCGAAAGTTTTTTTATCCTTCTGGTAGAATATTCCTATAGGAATTTTAGATGGGGTAGATGAATATGCAAGTTTGATAGCCTCATCCAGAGTTGAGGGTGTCTTCTCTATCTTATATACACTTTTTCTATAGTAGTCCCAGGTATTGTTGAACGTAACACAGGGCTGGAGGACATCAATAAAGGAAAAGCCTCTGTGCATGATTGCCTGCTTTATAATCTCAGTGAGATGCTTGATATCTCCAGGGAATGCTCTTGCAACAAAACCTGCCCCGGAAACCAGCATAAGTGCAACAGTATTTAGGGGGTCCTCGGGATTTCCTTCTGGAGTGCTTTTTCCTTTGAATCCTCTCGGGCTTGTTGCCGAAGCCTGTCCGGTAGTAAGTCCGTAAACCTTGTTGTTATGCACTATCAGAGTGGCGTTTATATTTTTTTTGGCTGCATGAATCAGATGTACAAGACCTTCATTGTAGGTGTCTCCATCGCCAGAAAAACCCACAACTGTCAGCTCAGAGTTTGCCAGCTTTATTCCTGCCATTAGTGAAGGTACTCTTCCATGAATGCCATGAAAGCTGCTGAGGTTAATATAATTGGCTATCTTACCGTGGCACCCTACTCCAGACACTATCACCATCTTCTCTGGTTCAAATGTCTGAGGAAGTTCACTAACCGCATTCTTAAAAGCTTTGAGAATTGAATAATTGCCACATCCAGGGCACCAGACAATTTTTGCATCAGTATCGAGCTTCATTCAAAAGCCTCCTTTAGTTTTTCTGCAAGTTGTTCAATTGAAAACTGTCTACCACCCCAGTTACCTATCAGTTTTGAATTTATACCTCCATGCTCTTTCAGGAGAGAGCGAAGCTGCCCTGTATAATTGCATTCCACAGTTACAGCTTTGTCTATTTCAAGCTTCTCAATCTCCCAGTCAGGGAAGGGTGAAAGATATCTTATCTGAACAACCTTTATATCTCCGATTTCTGATGCCGCCTCTACAGCAACACCTGTTGTTGAGCCCCAAGTGAAGAGTACATTTGTTCCGCTGCCAAAGACTCTTACAGCATCCATTTTCTTCACCTCTTCCCTTATGCCCTCTTCTTTCCTCATTCTTTTTGCATACATTTCAGAGCTTTCCTTCTCACCGTCAATTGTGAAGCCATATTCGTCATGCTCATTCCCTGTTGCCTTTACTATAGCATCCGGTGGAAAAGCGAGAGGAGAGACACCTGATTCTGTCATACTGTACCGCCTGTAGTCTGAGAAGTCTCCGGAGTAAAGAGGAAGAGATTCTTCAGTAACCCTGTCAACATCAATATCACAGGTGGCCTGGTTCTCGGAGAGGTATCTATCGGTGAGCAGAATAGCCGGGCTCTGATATTTCCATGATAGATTCAAAAGCTCACCTCCTAAATAGTAGGCATCTTCAGTATCTCCAGGAGAGGCAATTATTCTGGGAAACTCGCCATGACCTGCATGTAGTACAAACTTGAGGTCTTCCTGGGCATTGTAGGTTGGCAATCCTGTACTTGGCGCACCTCTCTGAGACTCGAGACAGAGTATAGGCATTTCTGTCATTCCGGCAAGACTTATAGCTTCATGCATCAGGGCAAAACCACCTCCTGAGGTGCCAATCATTGCTTTTCTTCCGACAAAAGCTGAGCCAATAGCCATAACAGCCACTGAAATCTCATTTTCAGGTTGAACAACAGTTACACCGAGCTTCCTTTTCATTGAAGCCAGGAAATGCAATAGAGAAGATGAAGGTGTCATGGGATATGCATAATAGTTTTTCAGTCCTGCCTTAACAGCTCCCAGCCCTGAAGCCTGATTGCCGTCAAGGATGGGCTTTGGCTCACCTGCTTTTTGAATCTTTTCCAGTTGCTTCATGTTCTCAGATGCATATTTATATCCCTTTTCAGCAAGCAAAATATCCTTTTCAGCCTTATCTCCAAAGGCGTCTCTGTAGATGTTATTTAAAATGTCAATATCCACGTCATATATATAACAGAGAGCGCCTATGGCAGCTGCATTTCTGAAGCCAGCCGGAGCACCCACCTCTTTTGCAAAATCGGTCATAGGTATTCCTTCCCCTTCGGGATAATCAAAGCCTGAAGAATCGAATATAACTCTGTCAACATAATCACTGTGAGGGGAAATAGTATAGTCCTGAAGTGCAATCAGGAGTTCACTTCTACGTCGGTGCCCCCATATCTTATTATCCGATACTCTCACAATTGCAAAGTTATGACCCCCTCTGATGAGGGATTGGTATTCATTATTGATAAAAACATAATAGCCAAGTCTCGAAAATATTTTTCCTGCTATCATACTGGCAGATTTAATACCATCTCCAGCCATGCCAGATATTATGAAAGAAAAATCCATAGCTACTCCTCCAAAGTAACCTGAAAAGCCTTTATATCTTCCCCTGCACCCATTGAAAACCCTACCTCCTTGACAAAAGCTCTGTTTTTCACCATATATACACCTCTGTGCAGAGGTAATGTTAACTTCTTTTTCTATTTTCGTCAGAATCCAATAATGGTCTTTCTCTGAACATCAACATTCACACTGGACAGGTTGCATGGAACAATTAAACCCGTAAATCCTGCCAGCCAGTAGCTAAAATATCTATTTCGTCTCAAACCACTTTATAGTCTTTGCCAAACCGTCTTTGAGAGAAACTTTTGGTTTCCACTGTAGTATTTTTTTTGCTCTGGTAATATCCGGGGACCTTCTTTCCGGGTCATCCTCTGGCAGGGGCAAGAAAATAATCTCTGAATCCGAATTTGTGAGTTCCTTAATAATTCTGGCCAGCTCCAGAATTGTGGTTTCATTGTCATTCCCTATATTAACAACTTTACCTTCCACTCCATCCATAGCAGCAAGGCGCAGTATTCCTTCAACCTCGTCTGTGACATAGGTGAAGCTCCTTGTCTGTGAACCATCACCAAAGACTGTTATGGGTTCGTTTTTTAAACCCTGCTCGATGAACCTCGGAACTGCCCGCCCGTAAATATCCTCACTTCGCATTCTCGGACCGTAGGTGTTAAATATCCTCACTATCCTTGTGTCCAGCCCGTGCTGGAGCCTGTAAGCCATCACAAATGCTTCTCCGGCTCTCTTAGCTTCGTCATAACATCCTCTTGGCCCTATAGGATTGACATTACCATTATATGTCTCAGGTGTTGGAACAAATCGTGGGTCAGGATTTCCATAAACTTCGCTGGTGGAGGTATAGAGAAGCCTTGCCTGATGTTCCTTTGCAATCCCGAGAGAGACCCATATCCCGAGGGTGTTGGACTTCAAAATCTGTATAGGATATTTTTTAAATTCAAATGGGGAGGCACGGCTTGCCATATGTATTATCCGGTCATATTTTTCATTAAAATAAATCGGTTTTGAAATATCATGCTTTACAAAGTTGAAATTTTTATTTTCTTTTAGATGTTCGATGTTGCCGGGAACACCACTTGCAAAGTTATCCAGGCAGGTGACCTTTGCTCCATCTCTAATTAGATAATCACATATCCAGGAGCCGAGAAAACCTGCACCACCTGTGATAAGAATATTTTTACCCTCAAAGGTTATATCGTCTCTCTTAAGTTCTTTTTCAATGACTCTCAGATCTTCTTCTAACATTTTCACCAGCACACACCTTCATAGTATTCAGCCCCTCTGGCTTCATCCACCCGGCGGCCGTCTATAACAACTTTTCCCTTATAGAGTTCTTCCCTTTTGAATTCGTCCCACTCAGTAACAATCATAATATATTTGCTTTTTTTAACAGCCTCCATGGGGTCCTCATATAGTTTTAACCTCTCATGTTCTCCAAAAATCTTTCTGGTTTCATTCAGTGCCTCTGGGTCTGTTGCATGAACTCTTGCACCTTTCATAAGAAGGCTGGTTATAATTTTTATGGATGGAGCTTCTCTCATATCGTCGGTACCGGGCTTGAAGGCCAGGCCGAGAATGGTTATATCAACCCCTTTAAGAGAACCAATATTTTTCTCGAGTAGCTCAATCAGTTTTAATGGCTGGAGCTCGTTGAGTTCAAGGGCAGCATTCAGAATAGTAGGCTTATAATATACCTCTTTAGCCTTGCCCACAATAGCCTTGACATCTTTCGGGAAGCAGCTCCCGCCGAAACCTATGCCTGGATTTAAAAATTTTGGTGAAATCCTCGAATCCATTCCCATTCCCTTTGCTACTTCATAGGCATCAATATCCAGCTGCTTGCAGATATTACCAATATCATTGATAAAGCTGATTTTAGTTGCCAGAAAGGAATTGGTTGCATATTTTATCATTTCAGCAGTTTTAGGATTGGTTTTCATAATCTGACACTTAAAATCTTTATAGAGTTCCAGCAAAATATCTGTTGATTTCTCATCGATTCCGCCAATAACAATCCTGTCCGGGTTCATAAAATCTTCAATGGCTTTACCTTCTCTTAAAAATTCGGGGTTCATTGCAACGCCGAAGTCTTTTCCGGCTTTTTTACCCGAATATCTCTCTAAAATAGGTAATACCGAATGCTCTGTTGTACCTGGCACAACTGTGCTTTTAACAATCACCAGATGGTATCCTTCTTTATCTTTTAGTATTTTTCCGATATCACGGGCAACTTTTTCCACATATTTCAGGTCTATGTAATCCATAAGGCCTGAGGGGGTACCAACACTGATGAATGACAAATCTGTTTTTTCAACAGCTTCCCTTAAATCTGTGGTGGCTTTTAGGGTTTCTCTGGTCATATACTTCTTCAGCATCTCCTCCAGCCCATCTTC